>JAPOKD010000251.1 GCA_029977825.1 Planctomycetota bacterium
CGGTCATACTGGATTTCACCCCACAATTGGTGGGACTCGCATCGGGTATCTTCTTCAAATTTTGAAGGTCCGGCAAGTGAAGTCTTGTCGTACCACTCACAAGGCGAAATTCAAGCGATCGCCGGCCAGTCGAATGCCCCACCGGGCCGGTGACCACAAGATCGACATCCCACGTAACCGGTCTACCCTGGCTTCCAGACCTACATCGGCAGTGAGCCACTCACTCATTCCAAGCGCCTGCATAATGTCGAATTGCCTCGGATTATACAAGGCTGTCAAAGCAGGTCTAAGCCAAACCAGAACGCGCAAAAGCAAGCGTTGAATCCATGTTTTAGCGACGTGAAAATGGAATCCCAGAAGCGTCAATGTTGTGACTCGTTGTGCCGCACACCTACACACAGGAAGGTAAGCGACCGTATCGCTACTACGTCTGTGGCAGTGACCTTGCCCCTTATCCGAGTCCACGTGTGGAGTTAGCTTCTGACGTGTTGGACAGTACGAAAGGGAAAGTAAATCCAGTCCGGCAGCTCAAAGAGCTTGAGAAGGAGAACGCTTGAGTCGAACGAATTCTCGCGGAAGCAGAACTGGGCAAAGCGATCTTGAAGGAGGCCGCCTCGGGAAACTGGTAAGCCCTGAACGTCGCCGACGCACGGTATCCACCGTGCGTATCCGTTTCGGGCGAGAAAGAATCTCGGAACGTCGTGCGTGCCGCGTTCTGGGGCCACCACGCAACCCCCAACGATATCAGCCACGTCGGGCGGACGATGAACCGTGTCTACTCCGCGATCGGCATGATAATGATCAAGGTATTGTCGGACGGCATTGCGAGTCGCTTGTTCACCAGACAATATCAGTCTGTTTAAGCATTCGGATTTGAGCGACCCGGAGAATCGCTCAAGCTGAGCATTCATGTTGGGTGTTCGCGGCGGTAAACGGACTGACTTGAATCCTTCGTTCTTGAGGAATGCACGAAACGATTGACAGAAATTGGTGTCACGAGCCATGATCAAGTAGCGTTTGCCAGTTGGAACACCGCCTTCACTGTTGGTTAACTCGCGAGCCATGTTTTTTATCCACGCCTCGTGCGGGCTGGTGGTGCAACCCGCGAAATGAACTCGGCGGGATTTCAGCTCCATCACGAAGAGCAAATAGAAAGTTGTCAGGTCGCTCTTGGTCCAGATTTCGACGGTGTAAAAGTCAATCGCTGCCATCACGTCCCAATGCTGCTTTAGAAATGTTTCTCAGGATCCTGTGCGCCGGCGCGTTGGTGCGGGCTCGATTCCATGAGGTTTCAGAATGTTGGCGACCGTCGTGTGCTTGATCGGGTAACCGACGTTGGCCACTTCGGCTTGGATTCGATCAAAACCCCAGTTCGGATTCTCTTTAGCAAACTTCACAGTGAGGTCGACGATGACTTGCCGCACCCGTGGTGACTAAGGCTTCTGCTCTTTGCGACGAACTTCCGATTCCAACGAAGAATGGTGTCAGGCGTGAATAGAGAACCAACCTGCTCGAGTTGTTTGCGACCGGGGAAATTGCCTTTGACGGCCAAGCGACGTCGCTGGTCATCGGTTAGCAAGATACGCTTCTTGCCAAGCTTCGCTTGGAGAACGGTATTCTCGGTGCGAAGGTGCTCAATGACTTCCTGTTGTTGTCGATTGCCCAGACTGGCAAGAATGATCAGCATCAACTGCCACGGTTGCGGGATGAATTTCATCGGCGTCTCGGTAGTTCGGAAAACCCGAAAGGCTCATTGGTGCGAAACGAAATGTAAACCTGGGTGGGCAAGCGTGAAAGCAATCGGAGCTTGCCTGCGTTCCGGTTAGAACGAACGCAGAAACATTACCGCCGTCGACAGCAGTTCGGCTGAGATGTAGGCTTGGCAAACGTTTGAAGTCGCCTTTTTGCAGCGTTTAGTGCTCGGCTGAGTTTTTGACCCCACGGGACCCAACAATCCCCTCCGACCGCAAACCGCACGGCCCTGCAGTCGTCACAACCCGCACAACCCGAATTGACTCCGCTACCCTGTGAACTACGCTTGTGTTTGAGTGGATTAACTTGCAGCGTGAACGTCCTCAGCGTGATTGGGAGCGGAGATGATAGAGACAGAGACTCATCACAATTGTGTGACTGGGGCCTCAATTGCGCCTTTGCAGCGGCATGCGGTTTCTGTCGAAACGCTCACTGAAGAGGAGGTGTTCGAGAACTTGCAAGACGAATGGAATGAGCTGGTCAGGAACAGTGACGCTGCGAACATCTTTCTTACTTGGGAATGGATTTCGACGTGGTGGAGGCATTTCGGGAAACGTGCCCGGCTGCATGTGCTGGTGATGAGGGACGCTGGTGACGGAAGACTCGTCGGATTGCTCCCTCTGATGCAGAGACGACAGCCCTTTTCAGCCGGGCCAATTCGAGAATTGGCGTTTCTTGGCTGTACGACCGCCGCTCCCGATCATCAGGATCTGATTGCCAGAGCCGAGTACGAACGGCCGGTTGTTGAGGCGGCCGTCACGACGCTTACGAATCCGAAAATGTCCTGGGATTTGCTGCGGCTGGAGGGGATGTCCGCCACTTCCAAGCTGCTGAGCTCGCTGCCGAATGCGCTGCCGACCGCTCGTCTGCTGCAGTGGGAGACCCACTGTCCGTATCTGGATTTACCGAATGATTGGGACGAGTTCTTTGTCGGATTGGACAGAAAACTGCAAAACAACTTCAGGAGACGGGAGCGGCGGCTGGAAGAACATGCGGACGGGCCGGTGACCTGTCATCAGGTAACGGATTCCAGCGAACTGGAGGCTGCATTGTCTGACCTGCTCGATCTGCACCGGCAGATCCGGAACGGCCAGGGAGAGGCGGGATCCTTCGGCGGAGAGGCGATGCAGAAGTTTCACCGAGAGGTCGCAGGGAAGTTTTTGGAGAACGACTGGCTGCGACTCTACCGACTGAAAGTCGGGGAGCGAACGATTGCAGCGAGCTACTGTTTCAGGTTCGCCGAGACGGTTTCGTTATACCAGACCGGCTACGACCGGAACTTCTCCCGCTATGGCCCGGGTGCGAGGATCATTATGTTCGCCCTCCGCCAGGCAATTGAAGATGGGGCGAAAACGTTCGACTTCCTCCGCGGTAATCACCCCTACAAATACCAGTGGACCGACCTGACTCGTCACGACGTCAAATTCCGCATGGCGGCCACGATCAAGGGCAGAGCGTTTCTCTCCACCTACGGTTTGCTGCGGAACGTGCGCAGGAAGTGGAAAACCCGGAGTAAACATAAAAGCGGCAGTTAACAGCTTGCTTCCCAACCTGTGATATCCACAGTTCATTGGATTATCAAACCCCTGCCGCATATATTGCAGGCTGTGTTCTTCCAGGTCCGGCTTGGCCTCAGCCTCCAAAACACAGCTGCCTTACCAACCCCAATCCTCGCACTGAACCTGGTGCAAAGACTGGGGGGAGTCAGTACCGTGAAGATGGGCCAACCCTCGCTAGTACGGCGGATGAATTCCAAGGCGAGAATTTACTGACGGGTGATCCGCGCGCAGTCCGTCATTGCAAGAACACATTGAATAACGCGGGCCTGAAGGCCCGCGATCGATGATTTCGCATTCCTGTTGTCGCCCAGGTTCGAAACTAACTCCACGGGTGGCCCCGAATGAGGTGGCAAGGTCAAAGCAGCATCGGTTTGTAACAATGGAAAATTCCAGCCCGATTGGACTGGCATTTTCTTTCTTCCTGCGTTCAGTTTTGCTTGAGTTCCTAATTCTTGTAGGCCCCCATGTCAATGTTGGGTCCGAGTACCCGTGGCGAACCTGTGATATCAAGGGGCACGGGGCATAAAGCGGCATTGCCCGCCTCAATGCATGGTGTAAACACTGTCGGACGCCCATTTGGGAGCAGCATCGGAGCCGATGAGATCATGCCGAAGCCCGTCCATGGAAGGCTGGCCCATCCATCCACACAGGAGTGCACGATACTAGTCGGGGGATGGTTGAGTTGCCCACGCAAGACAGTAGTGGACGAAGAAGCATGGTTGTAAACAATGGAATTCGCAATGCTGCAATGAGTGTTTCCAAACAAGCTCGGCCCACGCCAGATGCCCCCAACATGAAAAGCCTGATTTCTGAAGACCGTTGTATTGATCAGATTCAGGGGACTTAGTCCGCCCGTATTTCTGAAGGCGATTCCACCACCGCATGTGGCATCGTTCAAAGTGAGCACATTGTTGATCAACCTTGCATTTGTATTAATCAGATTGATAGCACCGCCATTAACTGCAGACAAATTTCCAACGAATCTTGTGTCATGACACTCAAGCATGCCGGCTACGGTGTTGTTGACGCAAAAAACTGCACGTCCATGATTCGAACTGTTGTTCTGTGTCAAAGACACAGCCATGAACGGTGACTAGCAGGCTGTCGTTTGACATGATAGCTCCACCTCGGCCGGGAGTTGCATTCTGTTCACACCTGCAGTCCTCAAATTGCATCAATTTGCATTGGTCACCCACGACCGAAGATAACGAAGCGTGAGTGAATAGGCATCGATCAAATCAGACACCGCTTCGATATCCGTAAACATGCGTGCTCGATGATTGGAGGGCAACGTAGACATCTCGGGCATCGAGGGCGGGACTCATGAATGCGCTAAGGCACAGAATTGCCAGCGTCTTGTGAAGTGTACTGTGCATGACTTTTCCTTTTTGGTTCTGTTACTTCGCCGGGGTCAGATAGACAGGTCAGGTCGCCTGTACTTGGAAAAGCGACAAGCAGGTGGTCGTCAGACGCGAGTTGTCAGGGTTTTCTTTTTATTTAGCTGACTGAGCTGTGTTGTTGAAATATGTGTTCGAACGTTGCATTCGTCATCGACCTGCGTTAACGCAGCGATGCTCCTGAATGCATCACCAGAACCATTGATTACATCGTGATCGAAGCGACAGGCAGGGCGGAGCCCGGACCAGTCGTTCAGATCTTCCTGGTTTGACCTCCCCTGGAGGAATTGCACCATTTTGTATGAGAGAATTTGGTTGAGGGGTTACGATAGTACGATCTTGTTTGGGCAGAAACGATAACATCAGAGCATTGGATTTCTGAATTCCGCAAAAATTGCTGAGAGCAACGAATCATGAAGTTGAAATGGTGTTCTGCATTGGGTCTTTGTTTCCTCCTGACTTTGAGCAGCCGCGGGTACGCACAGCGAAAGTCACCGCCATTTCATATTGAACGGACGGTTGCCACACAGGGATTTGATCGCGAGTTCTGCTGGGTACACGCGAGGGCCGGCGTTATTCCGCCTGCGGACGGGGCTGACCCTACCGTGGTCATGACACTGCAGAAGCTGCAGCTTTCCGGCTCCGACGTATTCTTCGCGTTAAACGACATGCGTTCAACGAACGCCGGCAGGAATTGGTCGCGTCCGGCCGAGCACAAATCGTTTGCACGAGTCCCCTTCGAATTTGACGGGAGCAACGAGCTTGAAATTACGGTGTGCGACTTCTCGCCTAAATGGCATGCAAAGACAGGAAGGCTGCTGGGGACAGGGCATACGGTTGTCTATGAACAAAAACGCGTGCGGCGCGTGCGTCCGAGAGCAACGGCCTACGCCGTCTACAATCCCATGACCTCAGCATGGTCACCATGGAAAACGATTCAAATGCCTGACGATGCAAAGTTCAGAAATGCGGGCGCTGGAAGTGTTCAGCGAGTGGATCTCCCCGACGGTGACGTCCTGTTGCCCATTTGTTTCAAAGAGATCGGAAAGACGCAATACTGCACGACGGTTCTGAAATGCAAGTTTGATGGCAAAACATTGAGCTATGAGAAACACGGCAGTGAACTGACGATACCTGTGAAACGTGGGCTCTATGAACCGTCGCTCGCGGATTTCGGTGGCCGCTATTTTCTGACCATGCGTAACGACGACCACGGCTACGTTTCGGTCAGCGAAGGCGGCGGATCTCTCAGGTTTTCTGAACCGAAAAAGTGGACCTTTGATGATGGTTCAGATCTTGGCAATTACAACACACAACAACACTGGGTTCGCCATCCGCGACATGGCTTGTGGCTGGTCTACACACGCAAAGGCGAAAACAACGATCACGTTTTTCGCCATCGTGCTCCACTGTTCATCGCGAAGGTCGATCCTGAGAAGCTCCAGGTCATACGAGCAACCGAGCAAATCCTTGTCCCAGAGAAAGGTGCAAGACTCGGTAACTTTGGCGTCACAGAATTCCATGCCGATGAAACATGGGTCACGGCCGCCGAATGGATGCAGGGCACCGCTCCAAATCCCCATGACCCCCAACCTCTTGTCGCCCGTGGCGCGGACAATCGCATCTGGGTGGCCAAAATCAAGTGGACACCGGAACCGGCTCCCGTCCTCCGCCGATTCGGCGGAGGTCTGACGTCGACCACTCTCGTTGACCATGCTCCACTCGCTCACACCACGCAGTTGATCGCGGGGAGCGAAGAGACTGGTTCCCGTGACAGCGAAATCAATAACGTTTTCCAGCGTCTGTCGAAGACGCTCGCCGACCTTGACTCTTCCCGGCGTGACCTGGTCAAACTCAATTTGTACGCAGCCGATAAAGAAACTGCTGAAGAGACGATTCCGTTTTTTGCTGACTGGTACGGGACAGGTATCCTGCCCCCGATATGTACAGTGGAAACGGCTCTGCCGCAGAACAGAAGAATCGCAGTCGATGCCGTTTTTGTCTCGAGAAAGGAAGGAACTGGCCACACAGTCACACATCTGCCGGAAGATGGAGACCATTCGGCCCGCGTCAGTATCCTTCCCAAAGGAGACGTTGTGTACATCTCGGGGCAGGCTCAGTCAGGCGATAATCTCGCAAAGGCAACGAAGGCCACACTCGATGGATTGCTGAAGACTTTGCACGGGCTGCAACTTCACCGATCAGATATCGTCCAGATCAAGTGTTTTCTGGACCCTATGTCGCAGGTTGAAGTCGTCAACAAAGAGATCAAAGCGTTCTTTGGTAAGAGCACTGTGCCCGCGGTTGCTCACGTTGAGTGGATCCGAGGCGGAGGCTCACGACCCATTGAGATTGAAGTCGTCGCCGCAGCGCCCGCTTCGGACACTACAGCCACCATCAGCTATCACACTCCAGCAGGTATGAAAGCGTCTCCCGTCTTCAGTCGAGTCACCCGAATTCATGGCAATCGGCGCATCTACTCGTGTGGCCTGACAGGTGACACCTCCGCCGACAGTGCAACACAGGTGCACGCGATCTATCAGACGCTCATTCGACTTCTGAAGCCCACCCGCGCTAATCTTAGACACCTTGCCAAAGCCACGTATTACGTGGCAAATGGCGACGTCAGCTCCCAGTTGAATGCAATTCGTCCCCACTACTACGACCCGGAGCGACCGCCAGCCGCTTCGAAGGCCGTCATACGCGGCACGGGCTTTCCAGACCGTACAATCGCGGTCGACATGATCGCGGCCCCGGAAGCACCACTTAATTCGGTACTAACGCCGCTCGCAGAAAACGCGAAGCCGACCCGCAGTGTGATGTACAAGACGGTCGGCAATCGCCAACTCCACCTGCACATTTTCGATCCGGCAGGACATCAACCCACTGACAAGCGGCCCGTCTTTCTGGCAATTCA
>JAPOKD010000329.1 GCA_029977825.1 Planctomycetota bacterium
AACGTGCATCTCGCTTCCATTCCTTGAATGCATGGTCCCCCTCAACGCGGCGGAGCAGCATGCAGAAGCTCCTCGGCGTAGCGCATTTATCTATTTGGCCAATGGAGTGCATTCACTGAATTACCAGATCACAACACCGGGCACGGATTATGAGTTCTCCCGGTCTTTGAAGCCTTTGGAAAAGTATCGTCAGACAATCACTCCAGTCAGTGGCCTGCATCATCCAGGAAGTCTGGGACACCATCACAATTGCATCGACATCTGGTTGACTGGTGGAAAGATCGGAGCGTCGGAACGGAATTCCATCTCGGTGGATCAGAAGATGGCCGAGGTGACGGCGCAGCACACGCGATATCCTTCCATGGAGATTGCGTTGACGCAGGGTTCGCTCGCTTGGACGGCGGACGGGGTGCAGCTCCCTGCGATGCGTCGTTGCAGAGAGATCTTTGCATCTCTATTCGAGGAACCCAAGGGCGGTATCGCTGCCCAGCGGAGGGCTCTGCGGCGTAAAGCAAGTGTTCTTGATGACAACCTCGCCGAAGTTCGTCGGCTTGAGCAGAAGATCGGAGCGGCCGACAAAGGACGTCTCGACCAATACCTGACCTCGGTACGCGAAGCAGAGATCCGTACGCGACGGGCCGACAAGTGGCTCGATACACCACTGCCTGAGATTGCCGACGCGGATCGTAAACGCACCAATCGTGACATTCCAAAAACGCAAGCAGGCGACTATTTCCGTACCGTCTATGACCTGATGGTGCTCGCGTTTCAGACGGACGTCACCCGAGTGGCTACGTTCAGTCTTGGCGGTGAGGGAGACGCCTTTGCGATCCCGGAAATCGGCATCACCGAATCACGCCACCAGCTCAGTCATCACGGCGGTGATGAAGGCTATATGGAGAAGCTTACGAATTACGACACGTTCGCGATCGAGCAATTCGGCTACTTCCTGTCGCGGCTCGAAGAGACCAAGGATCTGAACGGGAAACCGCTGTTGGGATCGACGATGGCGCTCTTTGGCAGCGGTATGTCGTACGGTCATAGCCACGGAAACGCCAACCTTCCGCTGGTGCTGGCTGGTGGTTCGGATCTCGGACTCAAACACGGTAGCCATCTTGACTTCAATCAGGGGCACTTCGGCGGTTATCAACTGGATAAACCCGGTGAACATTACGGGCTTTGCAGTCGCCCCGCCAACTCGGATGCCCACATGAGTAACTTGTTGCTACTGATGGCTCAAAGGATGGGGGTAGAAACTGATGCGTTTGGTGACAGCAACAAAGTGATCGACGTATGACGTATCTCAAATCTGGCTGTTGGTTTACCGCGTCATGGATCGGTCTGTTGCTACTGGCGAGCCATGCCAGCGCTGATGACGAACCGTTCCGCCCCGAAGTGGGGAAATTCCCTCCTTTGAAAAATGCGCACGCGTACCGAGGAGAGCTGATCTTTGTGGATCATGCCAACCGTCGAGGCAGCATCCGCGTGGCAGGGACGGGAAAGTTTTACAGAAACGACCCGCAGCCATTTGCCATGCTTCCTTACGGTGTGATTCGGTATCACGGTGCTCCGGCGGAACTGCGTGATATTCCGCTCGGGACCGTGATGCATGTCCGAGCCTTTCTTCCTCCTGACCCGAAACTCTCCACTGTGCCTGTCTTGCCGGTCGACAACAAGGATAAAGATGTGGGGCATTATCGTGGTACCGGAACGGCCCCTGCTGAGAACCACGTGTTGCTATTTGAAGACGAGCCGAGTCACTGCCTTCGCGAAAGGAAGGTGTGGAAGCTTCAACAAGTGGAAATAGAGGGGAACGTCGGCAAGATCATCGCCCGCCGCGAGCCAAGAGATGGGGGTGAGGCAGAGGAGCCGACAGAAGAGTTGACCTTTGATGCCGCGACTCGTATTTGGCGGGGCCGAGAACGCATCCATGTCGCGGACCTGATTTCGGAAGAAGCTTGGCCTGAGGCAGGAAAAAAACAACTTGAAGGTCAGGCCGTCCTGCTTGGGATCACATGGAAGCCTGCATCAGGAGACGGGCTTAGCGGTGCTTTCACCCAATTCCATATCTCGGATATCTGGCTGGACGACGAAGCGATCCAGCAAGCGGCAGAGTTCCAGAAGGAGACGCACAAATCCTTTGTCCGCAGTCGCTGGATGCCTGCGTGGATCGATGCAGTCGAGTATGGCAAGTTTGGCCGAGCCACCGTCACCGCGACACTTTTTGGCGGAATGGATGCGTCTCTCTACAGCGATTTCCGAGAGGGCATTGGGGCACAAATGAATGGAGCCGAGAACACGTTGAAGCATGCAGCCGGTCACTATGGTCCCGGACACATGGCATCAGACGGAAAACTCCTCGATGTGACGCGAGCATCTGGAGATGTCCCACTCGGCAGTAGCGGCATCCAGATCCGGTT
This sequence comes from Planctomycetota bacterium, assembly GCA_029977825.1. Lineage (GTDB taxonomy): Bacteria > Planctomycetota > Planctomycetia > Pirellulales > Pirellulaceae > Rubripirellula. The sequence goes on from JAPOKD010000329.1 coordinate 2,421, forward strand.
TGAGACCGATCTGATCATCGAAGGGATACGAACTGGCAGAGTCGTCCGTGTAAGACCAGAAGGCTGGCCCAAGATGCAGATTCCGCGGGAGGAATACCTGTTCAATAACAGTCCCGAGGATCGTTTTCCCAAGCCTGATATTTTCCCAGAATATTGAGACCGTGAGATCGAGTGATGAAACGACTTGAATCCATCTGTTGGGTCGCTGCGACATGCATCGGTATGTCATTGATCGCAAATCCAGCCAAGGCTCAGGATGAACCCTTCCGACCTGTGGCTGGTAAATTTCCTTCATTCGAAGAAGCGCTCTCTTACCGAGGCGAGTTGGTGTTCGTCGATCATGCCAACCGTCGCGGCAGCCTTCGCATTCAGGGTCAGGGAACCTATTTCCGAAATGCACCGCATCCTTTTGCGATGCTGCCTTACGGTGTCATTCGTTATCACGGTGCACCGGCAGATCTGCGAGATATTCCGCTCAACACCGTCCTCCATATCCGGGCCTATCTTCCACCTGACCCGCAGAATTCTGCGGTACCAGTGTTGGCGGTTGACAGCCGGAAGAAAACTTCTGGTTATAGCGGCGTTGGAATTTACCCAGCCGAAAACCACGTCCTGCTTCTCGAAGACGAGCCGAGCTACTGCCTGCGCGAGAACAAAACTTGGAAACTGACGGAATTGGAGATCAAGAACAATGCGGGAATGATCCTTGCCAGCCGCGAGCCGAATGACGGTAAGCAAGACAAGGCCAGTGCCGAATCGATGACCTTCGATGCTGCCACCCGCATCTGGCGGGGCCGTGAGTGCCTCGCAGTCGACGATCTGGTTGGTGAAGGCATCTGGCCAGTCAGTGGAAAGAAATCGCTTGAGGGTCAGGAAGTTCTCCTGGGCATTACATGGAAGCCCACGCCGAGTGGCGTATTCACGCGATTTCACGTCTCGGATATCTGGCTGGACGAGACCGCAATGCAGCGGGCGGCCCGCAGTCAGACCGAAACGCACAAGGCATTCATCCGCAGTCGCTGGATGCCCGCCTGGGTCGATGCCGTCGAATATGGCAAGTTTGGGCGCGCCACCGTGACGGCGACCCTGTTCGGTGGCATGGACGAATCACTCTATGCCGACTTCACGAAGGATGGTTCAGCCATGATGAATGGTGTCGAAAGTAATCTCAAGCACACAGGTGGTAACTATGGGCCTTCGCACATGGCCTCCAGAGGTCGAATTCTCGATGTAATGAAGATCGACGGAGACATCCCGATGGGCAGCAGCGGTATCCAGATTCGTTTCGAAACCGACCTCATTGTTGAGGGGATCCGTCCAACCAGAGTGGTCCGTGTTTGTCCTAACAGTTGGCCCCAAGTCAACTTGCCCCGAGAAGAATTTATCGGTGACGGGAGCAACCCGGAGGCTCGTTTCCCGACGCCGGCTATCTTTCCGAAGTATTGAGGCAGGCAGGTGCCGCTATGACACAACTAAGATTTGTTCGCCGGCTGGCTGTATTTTTCTATGGTGCTTGCCTGCTCACAAAGCTGGCTATTGCTGACGAGCCTTTCCGTCCCGAGCCCGGAGAGTTTCCGCCCCTCGATAAGGCTCATTCCTATCGAGGGGAATTGGTATTCGTGGATCACGCGAACCGTCGTGGCAGCATCCGGATTGATGGTGCCGGCAGGTTCCGGTTTGCCGGTCCCTCTCCGTTCGCCATGCTTCCTTATGGAATGATTCGCTACCGTGGCGCGCCGGCCGATTTGCGTGATATTCCCTTGGGCACCGTGTTGCATGTGAAAGCGTTTCTACCCCCGGATCCCCTCATCTCCTCGGTACCTGTATTGCCATTAAACAACCGACTCAAAAAGCTCGGCTACGCTGGGACTGGCGTTGCACCGGCAGAGAATCATGTCTTTCTGCTGGAAGACGATCTGAGCCATAGTCTTCGCCATCAGCTGATTTGGGAATTGAATGAAATTGATATCAGGAACTTCAGTGGAACCCTAACGGCGACGCGGAAACCTGAGAGCGAACAGGACAAGGGTGCCGTAGTCGAAACGGCAACGTTTTCGTTTGACGCGGCCACCCGAATCTGGCGTGGGCGGGAACTGCTGGAAGTCGCGGATCTGATTGGCGAAGACATGTGGCCTGTCAGCGGGAAGAGGGAGATCGACGGTCAGCAGGTTCACCTCGGGCTCGCATGGAAACCCACTCCAGGAGGAGTTTTTAAACGCTTCCACATTGTCGATATTTGGCTCGACCGCGCCGCTTTGGATCGTTCTACACGCCGTCAAAAAGAAAATCACAAGGACTTTATCCGCAGTCGCTGGATGCCGGCCCGCGTGGATACGGTCGAGTATGGGAAATTCGGCACCGCCAAAGTAACTGTCACACTGTTTGGTGGGATGGATGAGTCTCTCTATGCTGACTTCAAGCAAGGTAGCGGAGGGATGCTGGCAGCCTCTGAGAATACGTTGAAACACTGGGCCAGCGGCACTGCTGGTACGGCTCAAATGGCTGGCAAAGGGACGTTAACCGAAGTAAGGAGTGCGGCAGAAAATATCCCGATGGGAAGCAGTGGAATACAAGTCACCTTGGAGACTGATCTCGTCACAGAAGGGTTTCGCCCAGGAAGAATCGTACGGATTCGCCCTGACACTTGGCCTCTTGTCGAGGTGCCGCGTGAGGAATATCTGCACGATGCCCAAACCACTCACGAGGACCGCTTTCCGACCCCGGATATTTTTCCGTCATTCCAAAGATAAAAAAACTGAGCTGCAAAAAAATTTCCCAATCGCGATTCTGTCTTTCTACTCGGTTGTGCCTCGACGGAATCGCCAATGATTGCGCACCAGATTGAAAGACTGCCATCCTGGAATTGAAATTGATGGACTGATCACACCACTGCTGGGGCTGCGCAGACGCGGTCGTTTGGTGTAGCTGTTCTTGCCTGCCTATATCTCGGTGCCACGTGCCCTTTATCAACGACCTCATTTCGCGTGATTTGGCAAAGCCACGGACGCGGTTATCGTAAGGTTGGCCGGCATGCAGAATCTGAAATGATTTACTTTTCGGCGGTGACAGATTCAATGTAGGCAGTGACTTCATTGTGACTCAGGTCACCAGAATTGTCTTTGTCGGTGCGTCGAAAAACATTGTCAATGTGGTTTCCACCGCTGCAAATCGTCTTGAATTCTTCGAGGGTCAGCTTGCGATTGTTATCAAGGTCCGCGGTTGTCATCCAGTCGGCGGGTGTCTTGCGGGACAGTTCCCACCAAGCGACCGTGATTAAGCTGCGTTTGAACTCTTCTTGATTCAGTCCTCCGTCGCCGTCTTTATCATTCTTGCGAAACCCATCCGGTCCATGCTTTGGCGAGTCGTAGATGGACTGGGCGAACTCGACGTAGCTGACCTTTCCATTTCGATCCACATCAACTTTTTCAAACAGGTCACGTTCAGACATGGTCAGTCGTCTTTCTCCAAGTCGTACTTTCCTACCGATGGGGTGAGTGAATAGAATCGATTTGATGCTGCCATCTTTTCCCACTTTGGCTTTGACGCCGTAACCCGGGACAGGGTGGTGGTCGTTCTGGTCTTGCATGCCCACATAATGGATTTGACTCTTAGGGCCGAGGACGAGTTTGCGAAGCAATTCACCACTCTGCAGGACTTGCAACTCATTGCCGTTCGCTGACTTCAAGAATCCCACCACCACAGGACTGTTTTTTCCCTTGCTGTTGCTTTGGGCCTGAAGTGTGGCAGGCAGCAGCAGAAGAATTAGCACGGAAGTGAATGCTTGCATCCTGGTCAGCATGAGCGTGGTTTCCAAAATCAAGGTCAAATTGTGTTTTTAAAGGACAGCGTGGAACTGATCGTTCGGTTTAACGTGGTTCGGGGCAGCTTTACATGTGTTGTGTCATGCAAAAATGTCAACGACAGGTTTTTCCTTGTCGCCGACCGTGAAGGGCCTGCCGCTGGGTGAAACGGCTTCGGTCGATAACGGCAAACCCATCGCCCATCCGATGGTGGCGTGAAAGTTGCCAATCGTTACT
>JAPOKD010000114.1 GCA_029977825.1 Planctomycetota bacterium
CAAGCATGTCCATTGTGGGAAATAAGCTGTGCCACTGAGTGTCGATCCCACCGGTACGAATGCATTCTGCGTATCACCGCAGTGCCCCATCTCCATCACGCGTACAACACTTCAATGGTTGCTGACAATCGCACTGGCCGCGATTCTCGTACCGATAAACTTGGCTGCAGCATGCGACTCTTGCGATCATGCTGAGTGCAATTGTGTTTCCCAGCCCAACTCATGGGTTGAAATGGGCTGTACTTCCACCGATACCCTGGATCTCACGGTTGGCAGTGACTCAATGCCGGGCGTGATGTCAGATTGCCAGTGCGGGGCCTGCAATTCAAAACGTTTTGCCAACCAGTTTCGCGACCCTCGGAGCGGTTGCGAGGGCTACAGGCCCCAGTGGCTTGCTACCGCGCGAGCACTCGCATTTACACGCGTTACTGCCAGTCCCGGCGTCCTGATCAGCGACTCCGCAAACCCGATTGAACAGATCAACCGTGATGATTTGAAATTTGGCTGGAAGCCAGGCATAGACTTATCCTTGCGCCGCATCACGTGGGCTGAAAACTCATTTGAACTACGGTTCATCGGACTCGACCCACTGATCGCCACGGCTACAAGCTCCGCTGGCGGAACGGCAGAACTCCACGCAACACCTCCAGTATTCGTCAGCGACATCACCTCCATCGATGCCACCTGCGAGTCGAACCTGTATGGCTTCGAAGCAAATTGGCAATTCGTCACATTCTGTCCTTTTCAATACATTGCCGGCATCCGTTACATCAGTCTCAACGAACAACTCGATGTCCAACTTGCTTCACCAACCACACCGTTAACGTATCGCACCAACACCAGGAACGACCTGTATGGCGTACAGGTCGGAGTCACAAGCATCCCGGAAATGCCTCTGTTCGATTGTCCATGGCTCACTTGGTCAACAAAAATCGGCCTCTATGGCAACGATGCCGAACAAACTTCCATCCTGACCGGAACGGTTGGACAGCGTGCAGACTCGCCCGCTGATACTGCAGCATTCGCGGGAGAATTCAACATTGGAATAGAAACTCCGCTGACGCATTGCATCAGCATCAGTGGCGGCTACACGTTGTTTATCCTTGAACGAGTTGCCATTGCTACTGATCAGCTTCAAGCCACCAATTTTTTTACAGCCACAGGCAGCAACCATGAGGGCAATGCCGTATTCCATGGTGGCAGTGTCGCACTCACGCTGCACTTTTAAAAACCTGTCCTGTGCAGAAAGGGACAGCAACATCAAGCCCGCGGCCGTTCCGTGTCCTATAGATTCCCGCAAAAAGAATCACTGCATTGCTGGCGACCCAGCCCTGCTGAAAAGTACGATACAGCATCGACGGCAACTCTCACAGTTATCCCCACGCACCTGCCACCAAGCTTGCCTTGCCTCCCTGGCATTTAGGCTGCTCTGCTGAAGAAACCCCCGGTCCCGGTCTTCTTGCGCGTCTTCGCATTCCCATGCGTCGCGCTTCTTTGAAACAGGATTCGTTCGCAACACAGCCACAAGCTCGAGGGCACGAGATTCTCCAACTCCACCTTCCCCTCCGCTTACGCAGACTCCCCGAGCATCACTCAACACAACTTCAACCCTATCTGCGACAAGAATGTTGAAAACAGTCTGTACCGCATCTATTCCGCACTTTATTCACATCACGGAAATTGACAAACGGCCGTGACCTAGTTGGAAGCGAGCCACAAAACTTTCATCTTTTCACGCAGTGCGGCCCCCACATGACGGTGCGATTCAGAATTCTGTATCACTACGTAACTCAGGCCAGCATCAAACCTCACGAATCCTGCGTGTTCGTAACACTCTGCAACAACACTCACACGAAGCAGGATTCACCTCACTGACTGCGTTACATTGTGCTCATGCAAAGCACTTAAGTTCTGTTTTTCAAACAACCTCCCCTCCTAAGCTTTTCACTCGTGGTTTGCGGATCACTAACTCGGAAACCTCGATCACCACCTAATTATCCCACGCGGGTCACTGCAACCCTGAAAGTGCTCCCACTGTTGGCACTGAAACCTCTTACGCTTTACTGCAAAAATGCCGCACTCAACACGCAACGTAATCCAAACTCAATTCACTCGGATCGTTGCTTTAATGTTCGCGACCATTCTGCACTCAACCACGCCTGCAGTCACCAACGCTGAAGAGACCAAGAATACCTATCAGATGGCTGACGTTCTTTTCGACCCTTCGCACATTCTGGAAATCGACATCGAGATAGACCCCGAAGATTGGGATGAATTGCGGAATGTATCACGCGACCTGTTCACTTCTCTTCAGGCCAACAGCCCTGCCGAATCGCCTTTCAAATACGTAGAGGGCAATGTCACTATCAACGGAAAGCAGATCAAGAATGTAGGCATCCGTAAGAAAGGGTTCCTCGGATCCCTCGATAACGATCGTCCCTCACTGAAAATACGCTTTGACAAATATCAGGACCAACAACCTTTCGGGTCCCTCGACCGTCTTACCCTGAACAACAACAAACAGGACGACTCGAAATTAAGTCAGTATTTGTCCTACAAGCTATTCGCTGACAGTGGCGTTCCCGCACCTCGTGCCAATTTCGCCACAGTTAAAGTCAACGGAGAACCTCTGGGCGTCTACACAAACGTCGAGTCGGTAAAGCCCGAAATGCTCCAACGAGTGTTTGGAGACGGAACAGGCCTACTTGCGGAGGGAACAATTGCGGACGCCTTACCTTCAGCGAAAAAGAGATTCGAGTACAAGAGCAAACGCAAGAAGGAAACTGGTATCGACAGACTAACGGAGGCCCTGAAATCAGACGACCTGGACGTCGCCGAACTGGAATCGATCCTGAATGTTGATTCCTTCCTGCGATACTGGGCAACAGAGAGCATCATCGGGTTCTGGGACGGATACACACACAACCAGAACAACTTCTTCATTTATGAAAACCCCGAAGACTCACGTCTTTGTTTCATTCCGTGGGGCGCTGATTCGGCATTCACAACCAATGTACCCAGAATCATCGACCCCATTAAGAATCTAACCGTGCATACTAACTCTGCAGTGGCAAACCAACTCTATCGACATCCCGAAATGCGTGAGCGTTACCTCGATACCCTGAAGACAATCATGGCACTTCACTGGGACGAAGAGGAACTGCTCAAGGAAGTCGATCGGGTTGAGGAAATGCTGTCGGATCATGTTCTGTATATTCGCAGACTCAATGGTGGAACCGATCGCATACGGGGTTTCATCAAAACACGACGTCGTGCGATCGAAGAAAAACTTGAGCAATGGCCAATTCCGGTTAAAACGGGCCCTCGTCTGCCGGGTCTGGTGATCCAGCACGGAAAACTGAAGGGTGATTTTGCAACCACATGGACCAAGGCCTCCCCGGCTAAGCTTGATGAAACTGGAGAAGCAGATATCAAGGCGGAGCTCAACAACGAAGCCATCTTATTCACCAGAATCGGCGTCACGACAAAACTAAGTGACCATTACAATGATCAAGCCCGCGATGGCATCCTGACCCCGACACTGATTTTCACTGGAGTGCGTCAAAGCGATAACCAAAAACTCACCTTCATCGCAAAAGTGAAACCTGAAGACTTCCACGCTTCGAAGAAAGATGTCCCAGTCACTGGGATTCTGATCGAAGGCAGCATGATTGCCTTCTTTACGATGCTGTCAATTAATCCCGCTGCCATCAAGCTGATCAGTGGATCGGTAAAACTCGACAAAGCAAGCATGGATGATGGTGCCAAAGTGACGGGAAAGGCCGATTTAAAAATCGTCGGGTTTTCGAAAAAGAATGCCGAAAATCGACCTTGGATTCCCAAGTAAGTCATGCGCCGGGTTCATCACCCTCATCCGCCTCTGCATCATATCGCTTTAACCTATCCCTGAGCGTGCCGCGATGCATACCAAGCAACTGTGCCGCCGCAGCCCGATTACCTCCCGTATGCTCCAACACCACGCGCAACAGTGCGGGTTCAGTCGCATTGATCATGCGGTCGTGCAGATCATTCATCGATGGGTCAGATCCAGATGCCAATTGTTGCCGAGTCCATGACTCAACCAATGCGTCAAGAGAGTCGAACTTATTCGTAGATTCACTACCAGTACGTTGTTGCGGCACAGGAAAGTCTGCCAGTTCAAAGGCGCGGCCTCGCGCCATTACCGAGGCGTGCTCGACTGCATTGCGAAGTTCACGAACATTGCCAAACCAACTCCGTCTCTGGAGCTCAGTCATCACGGCTTCTGGAATCGCCGTAGCGGCTGCGGGATAACCAAGTCGCCTCAGGAAATACTCACAAAGCAGGGGGATATCATCCTTGCGTTCCCGCAAAGGGGGCAGCTCGATAGCAACGGCGCTGAGGCGATACAGCAGATCCTCGCGGAAAGTCTTTTCCTCAACCCCTGATTTCAAGTCACGATTTGTTGCCGCAATTACACGCACATTGCACTTTCTGCAGCGCAAGTCCCCCACAGACGTGAATTCACCCTGCTCAATGACGCGCAACAGTTTCACCTGCGTGGCCATGGGCAGGTCACCGATTTCATCCAGAAAAACTGATCCACCGTCGGCTAGCTCGAACAGGCCTTTCCTTGCGTCAGCGGCACCAGTGAACGCGCCTTTGACATGTCCGAACAACTCACTTTCAATCACAGACTCACTCAAAGACACCGGCGCAATGGCAACATAGGACTCATCACGACGACGGCTGTGGCGATGTATCGCAGCAGCTACCAGTTCCTTGCCCGTTCCGGTCTCCCCTGTGATCAACACTGACAGTTCGCTGTCTGCCACAAGTGCGATTCGCCGGAACACCTGCTGCATGGCAACCGAGCGTCCGATCAAGACTGCTGCTCCCGCGGGCTCAAGATCGGCCGTGTCGAACTCGGACTGTTCCGACTGTTTGGCCTGAGCAAGCATTGCTTCGCATACCCGCGACGCATCCTCAAGCTTAAATGGTTTTGTCAGGTAATCACTGGCACCGCCATGAATCGCCGCCACCGCCGTTTCGAGATCACCAAACGCCGTCATGATCACAACCGGCGCGTCTCCAATTTCATGACGAAAACGGGGTAACGCACTGATTCCGTCCTCGCCAGGCAATCGCACATCAAGAACCAGCAAATCCACTTTTTGTGCCGCTGCCTTCTCCAATCCTTCTTCTGCCGAAGAAGCCGTTACCACAACATGCCCCTGTTCTGAGAGTAAGCGTTCGAAGCCCCAACAGATCGAAGGTTCGTCATCCACAATCAGGATCGTTTGTGCTGCTGTCTCAGTCATCTGTTCTCACTAAAATCCTGTACGGAAACATCTACTGGGATCAGCACTTTGAACCTTAGGGAAAACTGCGTCTGCTGACCAACGCGGTCCCACTGAACTTCCCCCTCCAAACGCCTCGCGCATCTCGCCACAAGTGGCAACCCGAGTCCTAATCCCTCCGGTTTTGACGTAACAAAAGGTTCAAAAATTTCATGAGCTACCTCAGGTGGCGGCCCATTTCCGTTGTCGCAAACGGTTAAAAGTGCATAACCCACTCGGTGCTCCTGCTTGTTCGCAGGCGTTGTGCCTGCTGCAGACGTCAGGTTGTCCTCGCGTGCCCCAACCCGAGTTCCTGAAGCTTCAGCTTTGATTCGATCGCTTTCCGAGGAAGCTGGACTGTACGACTTTCCCTCGCCACGCATTGATTGCGGGCGCTCAGAGATCGGAAATTGACCGGCAAGAAGCGTGCACGCCACTGATACACGGCTTCCCTCATGCATTGCATTGAGCACAAGGTTTGAAAATGCTGCTTGCAAGCTGGGACCATCCCTGACGACCACCTTCGCAAGTTCAGAGCCAATGTTTGCATCCAGCTCCACTCTCAAATGCTTGGCGGTTGCCAACAACGTTTGCATTGAATCCTCAAGGCATCCCAAAGCCAACTCCGGCGTATCCTGCTCTTCTCTTCCCGCAGCAACTGTCAGTAATCGACGCACGTGCGCCTCAGTGTGTTCAAGCTGGTTTAACGCGACACCAAGGCTATCGTCAACGAACTCGCACCTCTGCTGATGCAACTCAATCGCCATCCGTGCTCCAGTCGTACTGTTTCGCAATTGGTGGGCCAGTCCTCCCGCAACCTGATGCAGCAATTTTTCTCCCTGTTGTCGCTGTAATGTTTCCTGCATTTTCAGCAGTTGCCGGCTCATTCGCGTCACTGCACTCCCCAGTCTTCCTACCTCATCATCTGGCCCCCTTGGAACAATGGCGTTGAACTCTCCTGTGGAAATTCTTCCAACACATTCTTGCAAGGTCGATAACCTGCGGACCAACCTGCTAGCGAACAAGAGCGTCACCGACGTCAGCAGGATAATTGTCGAGAACCCCGTGAGTAGGGGAAAACTTGCCATTCGCCACCTTGCCTCGCGCAGCTCCGACTCGTTAAACAACACGACGACCCAAACTGCATTGTCCTGATTCTGCGTGTACAACACAAACGTCGAATAACGATAGCTCTGTGACGCAATGGACAGGACTTCATCAGAAAACCGCTTTTGATCTTTAAGGATGAGCAAATCGACAGAGTCACCAGTTTTCAACGGCAGACTCGATTGCAAAACTAACTTATTGGCATCCAACGTGATCAGGTCAGTCTCAGTCAAGTCCGCGATTGACTTCACTACCAAAGGCGTCAAAGGAAAAGACGCTGTACTCAGCGTGGACTCAATTTCCCGGTATCGCCCTGCCACCTGCTCTTTCTCCCAACGGTCTCCCAGCCAGTAGGATGCTGCTGCTACTCCGAGCGACGCCACCACCGCGACAGCGAGCAGAGGAAACAGCAAACGGAATCTCAACGACTGAAAACGATGCAGCAAGACTTATCCCCAAACGGATGTACGCGCTGTGCAGCGACCTGAAAAAGCATTCTGCGGAAGGGAATCCCGCATCTGCGGATGTGGTTTGCGAACCTGACGCACCCCCCGTTCACCTGCAAACCCACGATGGTTACGGTAAACGATGAAAAGCGAGCCTACCCCCTAGGGTCATGATGCTCAAGGTCGCGGCAACCCGCCGTCGCCGCAAGCCCTGGCCGCAAGCCATTGCCGGAAGCCATTGCCGGAAGCCATTGCCGCAGGCGATCAACCCTGTTGATTCCCATCAACTCATTTCCACGAGGAAGCACGTTACGGATAGCGTAACACCGCAACCCCGCTAGCCCGACGGTGCAGCGGCGAAATATGCAGCCCAACGATGGAATATCCGTCCTTTTCCGGAGAGTCGATTGCATTTCCCCAATTAATCATCTGCAAACCATTTGAAGGGCGTTTGGCACGCGAGTTGCATAAACCAGAATAATGAGAGATATATCTGCCCGCCTTGATCCCCTCATCTGATTCCATGCCCAAGAGACATCGCCACCCTTCCGCGCGTGAAAACGGCTTCACCCTGGTGGAGCTTCTCGTCGTGATTGCCATTATCGGCTTGCTGGTGGGTTTGCTTCTCCCTGCGGTTCAGGCAGCCCGCGAGGCTGCCCGCCGGATGCAATGCCAGAACCACTTAAAACAGATATCTCTGGCATGCCAAAATTACGAGAGCGTCTACAAGAAGTTGCCCGCATCCTCGGTGGTGAACCGTTCAGTTACAAGCACAGGCAACAACGGATCATGGGGGGTGCACGGCCGAATACTCCCCTTCCATGAACAAGGCAGTCTCTACGAAAAAATTGACTTATCACTAGCGTGGGATGGCCAGTCCGCGATCGACAATGTGAAGATGGAGGTCTATGCCTGCCCAACTGACCCCGGTAGTGACCAGGTCCGGAATCCAGGTCGAGGTCGGCCCCTGCTATACCCCACCAACTACGGCTTTAACTTCGGAACCTGGTACGTCTACGACCCTACCACCAACCGGGGTGGTGACGGGATGTTCTTCCCCAACTCTTTCTTGCGTTACCGGGACTGTCTTGACGGAACGAGCAGCACATTATTAGCGGCAGAAGTGAAGGCGTGGACCCCATACCTTCGCAACGGCGGCCCTGCGAACACGGCTTGCCCGGAAACGCCCGAACAAGTGGTTGCAAACGCTGCGTTAGCCTCACAATTCAAGAACACCGGACACACCGAGTGGCCAGATGGGCGTGTTCATCACACAGGCATCACCACTACCATGCCCCCCAATACCGCAACACTGTACACGCACACCGACGGTAATATTTACGACATTGACTTCAACTCATGGCAAGAAGGCAAGAATGGAATCGCAGGTAATCCGACGTACGCTTCGATCAATGCACGAAGCCACCACATCGGTCTGGTTCAGGTAACCTTCCTTGATGGCTCAGTGACTAGCATCACCGATTCAATCGAGCTTGAACTTTGGCGGTCCATGGGGACTCGTGCCAACCACGAATTGATTCAACGAGACTGACCAGGTCACCTATGAATCGCGTGCTTCTCAGGGAGGGTCATGCCCGCCCTTGCACCATGGATTACAACGCAGGATCCTCCACGCAGTTCTCCAGACGCCTCCGATGGGACCATACTTGCGAATCGCTTCGATGCCGTACTGACTACAAGTTGGAGTAAAGCGGCAGCACGGCCACATCACTGGACTGATGTAGACCTGATAGAAACGAATCAAGCGGATCATGCCGCCCACCACCAAACGTTTTAACATCGGTGTTACTACCCTTGCCGTTTCAGTGACTTGACCAGGCTTTGCCCCCACTTTGGTTCCGCATCAGAGTCCGACCGCGATTGGACCTCATTGTAAGCTTGCCGGATCTGAAATCACACCGCAGTGACGCCACTGAACACCGGAACCCGCGACGCTCAAGCTGCAAACTGGTAAAACATGAACTCGTTACAGACGTGTCATTTCTAACATCGGCCAACCGAGCCATCCGAGTTTAGCCATGGTCAACATGCGAGCCCACCTCTCGAATTGCACAAAGTCCCTTTTTGTGACCGCGTTGCTGCTTTTTCTGACCGCCACTTCCAGTGCAATGGCAGAAGACTGGCCTCAATGGATGGGACGCCACAGAGACAACGTTTGGCGTGAGAAAAATATCATTGAATCTTTCCCAGAAGACGGCGCGACGATTTTGTGGCGTTGCCCTGTGGGCGGCGGCTATTCTGGCCCCGCTGTCGCAAACGGCCGTGTTTACATCACCGACTTTCAACCCGCGCGGCAGCCAGATGAAACTGCCAATCAGGCCAAGAATTCACGCGGAGTTGAGCGGACTCTGTGCCTGGATGAAGTCACTGGAAAATTACTCTGGGAACACTCTTATCCGGTCAACTACACCGTGTCTTATCCAGCTGGTCCACGGTGCACACCGAACATCGAAAACAGCCGTGTATACACACTTGGTGCTCAGGGAGATCTGCAATGCCTTGAGGCCAACACAGGCAAGCCCAAGTGGTCACGCAATCTCGCTTCGGATTACTCCACCAAGCCAGCCATTTGGGGCTATGCGGGGCACCCTTTAATCGTGGGGGACAACCTGATCTGCATCGCTGGCGGCCCGGGCACCCTGGTAGTTGCGCTGAACAAATACACGGGAGAGGAAACGTGGAGGGCACTCTCGTCGAGTGAGCAGGGTTATTCCCCGCCGGTACTAATCAACGCGGCAAACACCCCACAACTGATCATTCTTCATCCAGAGGGCGTGACCTCATTGAATCCCACCAATGGTCAAGAATACTGGACTGTTGAGTACCAGGCCACGAATGGTTCCATCATCATGTCCCCCATCCAGTCAGGGAATCTGCTGTACGCAGCCGGGTATTCAAAAAAGAACCTGTTGATCAGATTATCAGATGACAAACCGGATGCCACGGTGCTGTGGCGGGATCTTCCGGACGCAGCAATCTCTCCGGTCAACGTCCAACCGTTTGCCGATAATGATTTGCTTTATGGCTTTCATCAAGACGGGATACTCTACGGTGTTAAATTCGAAACTGGCGCTCGTATTTGGAGCAGTCTGGCACCGCTTCAGTCCGACAGGCCGCTCAGAACGGGAACCGCATTTATCGTCAAACAGGCAGACAACTACTGGCTCTTTACCGAGCAGGGCGATCTCGTCATTGCGAAAATGAATCGAAATGGATATCAGGAGATTGCTCGAGCGCATGTGCTGGCGCCAACCGACGTTGCTTTTGGCCGAAAAGTAGTCTGGGCCGCGCCAGCTTTCGCCAATCGAAAAGTATTCCTGCGTAATGGAAAAGAATGTATTTGCGTTGACGCTCGCCGCCCTCATTCCGTCGAAAATATCCGCAACTAGCGACATCGCTATCGCGTCGGGTGAACGAGCAGGACGAGACAACTCAGCCTGTACAACAACCCGTAAATCACACGAACGGCTTGTTGTTATCCGATCGCCTGCTCCAAATCAGCTTTTAGATCCTCAAACGACTCCAAACCAACAGAAAGTCTGATCAACCCATCGGTGATCCCGAACCGGGCACGATCGGCCGGGTCATAACTGGCGTGGGACATCGTCGCTGGCTGCTCAATCAGTGACTCCACCGCCCCCAAACTGACAGCAAGACGAAACAGACGGGTGGCACCACAAGCGGCAGCAGTCCGTTCAATGGTGTCATCAAGTTCAAACGTGAGCATTGCCCCATAACCACCATCAAAACGTTCGGTTGCCTGCTGATGCTGCGGATGCGACTTAAGTCCGGGGTACAGGACGTTTGATACTCTGGGATGGGCTTCCAACCAAGTGGCTAAGCGTAATGCTGTCTCACTTTGTGCACGGACCCTGAGGTCCAAGGTTTTCAGCCCGCGAGAAACAAGAAAACAGGTCAATGGATCGAGCACTGCACCTGTAGCATTCTGAATAAAATAAAGCTCATCAAGCAAGCTCTGGTCGGAAACAGCCAGTGTCCCCCCCAAGCAATCACTGTGCCCTCCCAGGTATTTGGTCGCGGAGTGCATTACGATATCAATCCCGTGTTCCAACGGCCTTAACAAGACAGGTGTCCCAAACGTGTTGTCGACTCCGATCAAGGCCCCCCTCGCGTGCGCTACGTCCGCCAGTTCACGCAAATCCGGGATGCTCATCCGCGGATTACCGATGGTCTCTGCCCAAACCAGTTTCGTATTCTCATTCATTGCTTCTGCGACTGCTGACGCATCAGTCATGTCGACCAGTGTCACTTCGATCCCGGAACGGCTGCAGACTTTATGCAAAAGCCGGTACGCTCCGCCGTAC
>JAPOKD010000692.1 GCA_029977825.1 Planctomycetota bacterium
GTTCTGTGTACGTGCGCCTGCGGCTGCCGGTTAAGCAAAACAACCAGGTTGTTTTTGAGCTAAATCCCAGTCTCTATGGAATGATTTGGTCGATCACCCGCGCGGGTTCGACACCTGTGAGTTTGACGTCGAGGCCGTTGATACCGTATGTGAGCTGTTCGTGGTCAATTCCAAGTTGATGAAGAATGGTGGCGTGCAGATCATGGATCGAAACCTTGTCGACCGTCGCGTTCAGCCCGAGTTCATCAGTTTCTCCATAGCTGACGCCTCCTTTGACACCACCGCCTGCGAACCACGTCGTAAAGGCATTCGGGTTGTGGTCGCGTCCGGGTTTGGCTTCAACCTGCGCGATCGGCAGTCGGCCAAACTCACCCCCGCAAATGACGAGCGTCTCTTCCAGCATCCCTCGCTGCTTCAGATCGGTCAACAACGCGGCAATCGGCTGGTCCACCTCTTCGGCAAAGCCGCGATGATTGCCTTCAATATCTATATGGCCGTCCCAGCTTTTCTGGTTCTCCGTGCCTCCACTGTAGAGCTGCACGAAACGAACGCCGGCTTCGACCATTCGCCGGGCGGTAAGGCACTGACGACCGAAATGAGCACAACGTTTATCGTCGAGACCATACATGGCGTGCGTCGAAGGCGACTCGCGTTTTAGATCGAAGACCTCGGGTGCGGCTGTCTGCATTCGATAAGCGAGTTCAAAGCTGCGAATGCGAGCTTCCAGTTCAGCATTCGCCTCGCGGGATTTTTGATGTTCCCGGTTAAGCGTGTTGAGAAAGTCGAGTTGTCGACGCTGTTGCCGATCAGAGATGTTCGCGATACGAGTCAGATCGTTGATGGGCTGGCCATTATTATTGAGTGCTGTTCCCTGAAACGTGCTTGGAAGAAATCCGGCGCCCCAGTTCTGAGCCTGCCCTTTCGGAAGACCTCTACCCTGGGGGTCAGTCATCACGACAAAAGACGGCAGATTCTTGTTCTCGCTGCCCAGTCCGTAGGTGACCCACGATCCGACACACGGATACCCCATACGGCTGACTCCGGTATTCAACGTAAACAGAGCAGGCGAATGATTGTTGGACTTGCCGTGGCACGAATGCACGAACGCCATGTCATCGACGTGCTGGGCAACACTCGGAAAAATGTCAGAAACCCATTTTCCACACTCGCCATACTGTTTGAAGCTGAATGGCGACTGCATGAGCGCGCCGACTTTCTCGGGAAAGAAGCCGACTTCGTTGTCGAACCCCTCTAGTTTCTTGCCGTTTGACTTTGCCAACTGGGGCTTGTAGTCCCAGGTATCAACGTGGCTTTGGCCGCCATTCATCACCAACCAAATAACCGACTTGGCGCGAGTGTTGATCTGTGGAGCCGAGGGAGCTGCTTTCACAAAGCGGGAAGTACACAGCGAGCTGACCGCGAGGGCACCCAGTCCATAGCCACCAAGACTGATGATTTCTCGTCGCGAAGGTTTTGTGTTTGAGTTCATGATTTCCAAATCAATCGACGTAAATAAATTCGTTAGTGGAGAAAATTGCCTGTGCAAAGTCGGCGAGCGCGGCAGTCTTCGCGTCGGCAGAAGCACTTTGTTCGTAGTCTTTCTGTTGTCTTTCAATGAACTGTCTCGCGGCTTGCAGTTCATGGCTGGAAGGCTCCCGATTAAGGGCCAAACAATAGGTGTTGGTAACGATCGTCGAAAGGTCGTCACCTAATCGTTGGTGCGCCTTTTCTTTCAGGATCGTGGGTCGTTTCTGCGAATACTGCCCGGCATACACATCACCCGCCGCTTTATTGGTGACGCCATCAATCGTTGTGTTGACCGCAGCGGCGGCAAATTTGACATCGCCAATGTTTAAGTCTTTTGTGTTCCCGAAATTGATTGCTTTGAGGACCTCCTTGAGATCGAGATCCGCCTGGCTTTTCACGATCTTCACCCGATCCGCGGAACCTGCTTTTCCCTTTGATAAAATCAAGCCACCAAGATGCAGGGGGCCCTTGATTTCAATGTCGATGTGGCCATCGCTGAGAGTAAAAGTATGGCGAAGTACGCTTCCATGGTCGAAGTTTCCACCTTGCTCTTTGAACATGTCATACGCTGCTCTGACCGTCTTCCCCTCGATTAGGATATCTGCAGACCGTGATTGCCATCCTTCATAAAGAAGCAGTTGCAACGTATAGCTCCCATTAGGCACTGCAATATCCACATCGGGCGAACCATGGATAGACGCCGCCAAGAGCTCCGAGGCAGCATGAATTTCTTCGTAGTACTGCGGTGAGACCCTGGCAGCGAATGCCTGGGCCAGCGAGCGGATATAGGGACTGTTGATCAGCAGCAGTGCCTGAGGAGCTGTTGTCGTCGAGTTGCGACGGCCGGCACTGGTCAGGGTTTCCGGTGCATCGTAAAGATTGAGCATCGGATTCAGCAGACTGCGTTTCACCGTAAAGTAGATGCTCCGCCGCTTTTGTCCGGGATCAAGCGTGCCACTTCCAAACATGGTACGGTCCAGTTGACCTGATACGGCCAGTATCGAATCACGAATCGCCTCGGCTTCCAGACGACGGGGTGTAAACCGCCAGAGGCGTTTGTTTTCAGGGTCGACTTTGGAGGCATTTTCCGAAAATGCGGATCCCTGCTGAAATGTTTCGCTGGTCAGAATCAACCGGTGAATGTGTTTCAGGCTCCAGTCGTTCCGAACCAGTTCACTCGCCAGCCATTCCAGCAACTCCGGATGAGTTGGCAGCGCCCCTTGCGTGCCAAAGTCGTTGACCGTTGTCACCAATCCAGTTCCGAAGTGATGTTGCCAAAGGCGATTCACAATCACCCGCGCCAGCAAACTTCCGGCACCATGCTGCGTATCGGTGATCCAGTTGGCGAGCGATTTGCGACGATAAGATGATTTGCTTTGGGCCGGTGGTTGCTCGATCCAATGCGACTCCTTGTCGGCATGCTGCATGAGGATTTTCGGAAAGCCCTGAGTGGCGAGTTCGAGTTTTGAATTTGGGTTGCCTCGATTTAGGATATAGGTCTGTTCATAGAACTCCGGGCCCTGAACATTATAGATGGCCGGTCGAAACCCCGTCCTGCCCTCGGTCGAGACGAAGACCGTCTCCTGGGGATGCTTTGGCTGCTGTGCCAGGTGGTTTTTGGTCTCAGTGGAAAGCTGCTGCCATTTCGCGTCGAACTGACGTGACCAGTTGAGCAAAGTCTCGGACTGCTGGGGGCTTCGTTGTGTGACGGGTGTTGTCACAATGTTGCGAATCGTTTCGGGAACACCTTGTTGCTTTACATTGAAGTAAAACCCACCAATACCGTCGCCATTCACGATCTTTACAAGCAACTGATGTTTGCCCTTGGTTAGCGTTATATGAGCCAACGCCTGGTCAGGATTCACAGCATTCGCAACGATACGTTCCGCGATCAGTTCCCCGTTTAACCAGGCTTTCACTGTGTCGTCGGCGCCAAACGAAAGAACCGTTGGGGTGGCCGACTCAGCAGTGATCGTGCGGTGGAAAAAGAAAACGCTGTTGCTTTCGGAAATTTGATGGCTGGTTCCGTCCGCGAGTTCCGGTCTGGGGCGCCACATTGCCGACAGTGCAGGTTTTGAACCGGGCGTTTTCTCGGATGGGAAAACGGCATTGTGTCCGGCAACATATCCAGTCGTCTTGAGCGGCCCGGTTGACTGCCACGAGCTAAGTATCAACGGTTGGTGCTTGATCGCGGGGTTCGTGTACGACTGGCTGTTGCGAGA
>JAPOKD010000828.1 GCA_029977825.1 Planctomycetota bacterium
CACCAGTTCATGGTCATCGAAAGTGAAATAGCTGGGAACATTACGATGCCATTTGGCGAGTTCGACACCCCGGCTCAGGTAAAGTTTGTAGTTTTCCCATACACCGACAACTGTGGGCATGATTTTCACGGGTAGAGGCAGTGCAGAGAGTCCCATCGATAAACGCCAGGCTTCAACTGGATAAGTGCGCAACTCCTCGTACAGCCAGTCGCCGTTCATGATGTGAAAATGAACTTTATCTGCCCAGTCTTTGTTGAGATGTTCATAGGTGGTTGCGCGATGTCCGCCTCCATGCATTGGATTCTGATTGGCGCAGGAACCGATTTGAAAACGGAAGTTGAAGAGTCCCCGGGGATTGTGTTGCTCGTTTCGTGATTCTTCCGCACTGGGAAGTGTCCGGAAGTGACCTGGTAACCCGTGCGGCAGTTTGTTCACAAACACCTGATAGTGGTAAACTGTGTCTGGTTTCAGGTCCTTCAGGACAAGAATGCCTGTGTTGTCGTGTTCGACTGTGGTGACTTTTGATTCGCTTTGCTGGTCTAGTTTGTCGGCAGAGGTTCCGTAGCGAACAAAGAAGGGGCCAGGTTCCGATGTGCGCCCCCAAACGCGTACGGAGTTTGCAGTGGACATGCCAAGCATGGGCCCATGGGTCAAGCGGATGGGATCGCGACGCGACTGCGCCGATACTTCCATGTTGAGGCACGTAAGCAGGCATGCTAAGGCCAGGCTCAAGATGGCAAGACTGTGGCGTTCCAGCATGCGTGGAACGTAAACGTCGGTCGTGTTGCCGGTAGCCATTTTCTGGAGGACTTTGTAAAGCACGTTTGAGACCGTTGAAGGAGAGGACGGTTGATTTGGCAGCAGAAAGCCGGAAGCCATTTTGCTGGAGTGCGACCGATTCGACGATCGATGCCGCAACTAGATCATAAACCAAATCGACGCCGCTGGATGCCGCCGGGCAGATTCCTTGGTCTGGAATTCATGCTTCGTGCCTCTTGTGGTCACGAACGCAAGTGGTCACGAACTTGTAACGCGGATTCAGGGTCAGGCTTGCTTGACCCGCGATTGACAAGCCGCCTCCCACGGTCTGGATCAGTAAGGTGTCTAGTCTGTCGAAGGTGGGGTTGTTTTACGCAAGTTCTTCAAGAGCTTTTTAACCGTTGCCTGCTGTTCCTCCTTGTTTGCGATGTTCACGTTTTCATCTGCGTCATTGCGATGGTCGTAAAGCATACTGCCGATGGAGTTACCTGACCCGTTGGCGGATCTGAATTCACTCAGTCTGAATTGCTCCGTGCGAATTGTGTCTCCGGACCGGTAACGGCCAACCGCGTACGGTTTTCCGGAAAGTGTGGGGTTGTCGAGAAGTGGGACAAAACTGGTGCCTTGCAGGTGGTCTGGTTTCGCTAGGCCTGTTAATTCACAAACCGAGGGATAGATGTCAATGAATTCTGTCAAAGCTGAAATGCGACTGCCTCGTGCCCCGCTTTGACGAGCTCCGGGAACGGATACGATCAGCGGCGTATGCATGGAGGTTTCAAAGCAGGAGTGCTTGTTCCACATGCCATGATCACCCAGTTGCCAGCCATGGTCGCCACAAAGAATGATCACGGTATTTTCAGCAAGGCCCGTCTCATCCAGTGCCTTCATCAGGCGACCAATCTGCTGGTCAATAAAACTGACGCAGGCATAGTAACCGTGGATGAGTTTGCGCGCCTGATAGGTCGGAAGGCTGCCCCTGGGGGGAATGGTTGCATAGCTCCGTAGTTCCCCTGACTGATGAATCGCCCCTTGGGGAGCCTCGGGAGGCTTGCGGTAGTTTTCAGGCACATCGATAGAATCAAAGTCGTACAGATCCCAATACTTTTGTGGTGCGCAAAATGGCAGATGAGGTTTGAAAAAGCCGACAGCCAAAAAAAACGGCGAGTCACTGTCTCGCAGTTCTTCAAGGTGTTTGATGGCGCGGGTTGCAATTTGGTGATCGCGGTATTCCGACTCTTTGGCGTTGGATGCCTCAAATGGCATGCCGCGCACCTTGACCCGTTTAGGATATTTTTTCTTGTGCTCGGCAATTGCCTTTTTCTCTGCTTTTTTGTTTCGGTAGTTGGAAGTAGTGGGACGCCACGGTTTTTCGCTCCAACCGCTCGCTGAGTCGTCCGGGGAATGAAAAACCTTGCCGAGACTGATTGTTCGGTATCCATTGTTCTTGAGGTGCTGGTTCATGGTTGTGAAGCCCGGTGCATCTTCATCCGCACGCGCGGTGAACGAAACGAAACGCTTGGCATGGGGACGTAGCCCTGACATCAGTGATGCCCGACTGGCACCGCAAGTGGGCACCATGCAATAGGCACGTTCGAAAAGACTTCCACGGCTGGCCAATTCGTCGATATTTGGCGAATGCATGACGGACTTTCCATAGCAATCAAGCTGCGGACGCAAATCGTCGACCATGATGAAAAGCAGGTTGCGTTTCGGTTTCTTGACCGGCAAGCTGGCCTCGGTGGCCGGCGTCGCAGGTTCTTGGCAGACAGAGTTACTAATCCCAGAAGCCCCATTGTCGGTGGCCGGGTTTGTGTCTGCTGTCGGTCGGAATGCTGGCCTCGTCGTATCACATAAACCTTGCAGACCATTGTCCTGCGCAGCCTGAATTGGATTTTCGAGCTGGTCGCCCGCGTCATCAGCGGGGTGAGCTGCCAAAGGACGCGGCAGTTCACCGGCCACTAGCAACAGAAACACAGCTGCTGGCAAGGTCCGGGAGGAAAACAAATTGGGCATGATCTATCCGTCGGGCAAGAAGTTTGGGGTCTCGGTCGACTGGGGTATCGGTAAGTTGACTGGGATTCGGCAAGAGACAGTGCGGCGGAGTTTTTGGACGCCACGCTGGCTGATTCAGCTGGAATTCTGCATCCGCGAGCAGCAGCCATTCACGGATTTCTGACCGGGTTGATGAGGTCTGCTGCCGTCCTGGTTAGGTACCGAAGGCAGTCGGTTAGAATATGCCGGTTCTGCCAATCACGCCAGTTTGCGCTTGTGGAAAAGAGGGATCGTCACAGTGAGACCGCAAAAATTGCCCAAATAACGCACTGTTTGCCGTCATTTTCCGTTTCTGCTTGGTCTGACGCTATCCGGCGAGTATCATATTGTGTGAACGG
>JAPOKD010000428.1 GCA_029977825.1 Planctomycetota bacterium
ATCAAAGTCACGGACAATATCTGGGAATTCTGCTGTGGACCTCACAACAGTGTCAATCATGTTCCCGTTAATGATGAAAGTGATCGACCCGCCACCGGTAAATTCAAATTCGGGCCGCGCGAATGTGATATCCGCTGGAGCAGCTACATTCTTCCTGACCTTCCCCGTTTGCAGCGACTCTACCCGCACTTCTGTGTGGTGCAAATCAATAATGTGTTCAATATGCCAAAACAACTTGGGGGCAAACGACTCGTAGCCTACCCGCACCCCCAAGTCATCTTTCAGTACTTTGACGGACGTACTGGCGAACTTGCGTACGCAGAGTCAATCACGGTAGACCACTGAGCAGGTTTTGAAGAGAAGTGTTTCAAGCGACCAGAACACGGAGCGGTGGCCACTGCGTACGATGGCAACCTGCGTTCCTCCACTGAAGGACCGTCACGTCGTCTTTCCCCTTCAACTTGACCGCTACCTCCTGCCGGCAATGAGGGTTTCACTCGGTACTGGGTCCCGCCGCTCAGGCCCCAGCGTTCCTCCCCAACGGCGGGCTAACACGCTCAATCGGTCCGTCACTGCTGCCTGAATTTTTCCCTTTACGGTGAACCGGAAAGCTCAACTCTGGATTTGCTAGCTTCAGGCCAACCCAGGCAGGATTGCCTCCGTCGACAACATCACGAGCAATCTCACCACCATCTATCTCGGTTTGTCACTCGGGAAACAGTCCCTTTCATGCCCGAAATCCAGATGCCGACGGGTTTGCTCTTCCGTCTTGTCACGCAATTCTGATATCGAACAGAATCGAATACGGAATTGCATGGTATTACGTGAAGGAATGCGACCCATGAAATCTTTTGGCGTTCGCCTCGCTGCAGGCGCTGGCACCATTCTTGTTGTGGCTTACGCGATAGCACTTGCGCAGAAAGACAACCAAGCTGCTTCAGACACATGGAATGCGAAATCAGCGATCGATCCCAACCCAGCAGTTCCGATTGGCGATGGCCCTTCATCGACCTGGCTTGAGCAACCAGACAACGAGCTTGCCGATCAGCAACAAGCGTTGGCATTCAACGAATCGAGCGAGCCAACCGAAACAGCGAACCCGGTTGCGCAAGTCAATTACGATCAAGAGTCTGTAGATGTTCCTGCGTTTGCCTTGGCGAAACAAAACGAAGTCGCAGCGGTAACTGTCGGTGATACCGGCCCAGCAGTTATCGCCACTCCACAGGTCCCACTGGATACTGAAACTAGCCCCACGGTTCCCGAGGCCTTTCCAAGCGAAGCGCCAGATTTAGCATCGGAACCAACCGCCAGTCTTGCGTTACCCGAATCAGATTCGACCGGCTTTGCAAATCCCACCTTCGCCACACCTTCGAACCCTGAACAGGATCTGGCATCCAGTTCCCCGGATCTTCCATCTGGGTTTGGCGCATCTCTACCCAAATCTGCCACAACCGCCACCACAGCCCTGACGGATTCCCTTGGCGCGGCGCCCTCCGCAGCAACCCCAACGCTCGATAGCTTCCCTGAGCCCAATCTCTCGACGTTCGCAAATGAGGGGAGCGACGAAGGGCTTTCCGCTGACCTCTCTGCAGTTGCAGCAACAAGTGCGTCTCTGGCTCTTCCCACTGACACCGCACCTCTGGCCGCTGCTCCTGAAAAAACTGGCCTGAACGGGGACTTTACGCAGCAAACCACCACTGGCCAACCCATCGAAAACGGGAACTTGGCACCAACCAATACACTTCGCGGTACGGTTCCGACTCAAAACCAGCTGCGATCCTCCTCCACTGAAGAAGCATTTTCTTCATCTCCCAGTGCAACCCCGTTCGCCAACCCAAATCTACTACCTGCAGACCAACCGAGCGCGACGCCCTCACTTGGCCAGCCAGTTGCTGCCGCCGGTGACACTGGAGAGGCATTCGCCGCGGGTGACACTGGTTCCCCCAATGCGTCCGGGGCTAGCATCATGGCTGGGGCGGCCGTTCCTGCAGCGGCAATCTCTGTGCCGGCAACCTTCAGAAGCGATCCTGCACCAATGCCTGCTACGGGCTATGCCTCAGATCCTGTTGATATGGCGCCCCCCAACACCGCCATTGCATTGGCTCCCAATGCGACCGCCGACTCCCCTGGTGAGCGGCGTCTTGAGGGTGCCCAAACACCTAGTGTGATCATTCAAAAACGCGCACCTGCCGAGGTCAAGGTTGGAAAACCGGCTGCCTTTGTTATCAATGTCCGCAACGTTGGAGCGGTCGAGGCTCTGGATGTTGAGGTACACGACCGAATCCCCGCCGGGATGCGACTGGCAGATGCTTCTCCCGCTCCTCAGATTCAAGGCAATCTGCTGATGTGGCAGATCGGGTCCATGCCTGCAGGAGATGAACGCACCA
Organism: Planctomycetota bacterium; assembly: GCA_029977825.1. Taxonomy (GTDB): domain Bacteria; phylum Planctomycetota; class Planctomycetia; order Pirellulales; family Pirellulaceae; genus Rubripirellula. Next base: position 2,388 of record JAPOKD010000428.1, read on the forward strand.
TCACCCTGCAGTTAATTCCGGAACAGGAGGGTGAACTGGGAAGCGTGGCTCGTGTCAGTTTCGAAGCAGCCGCATCTGTACGAACTATCGCAACCCGGCCTGTCCTGAAAATTGAGCAGCAGGCTCCAAAACAGGTTTTGATCGGACAGCAGGTAGAAATTGCTCTCAAATTATCAAATACCGGCTCGGGGCAAGCGACCAATATAGAGATCTGGGAGGACGTTCCTGCCGGTCTTTCCCATCCCGAGGGGCCACAGCTGAAACAGAATATCGGCACCTTGATGCCAGGCGAAGTTCGCACCGACTCACTATTCCTAAAAGCGGAAAAGCCCGGGACCATCCAAAACACAATCCGGCTGGTTGGCGATGATGGCTTGACGGCAGAAGAAACCATTTCCCTTGAAGTCATTGCCCCCCAGTTGCAGGTATCCCTTCAAGGGCCTTCACGTCGATTCCTTGAACGACAGGCCAAATACGAATTGAATGTGGCCAATGCTGGAACTGCTGCAGCGACTAACGTGGAAATTTCTGTCCAGCTATCCCGAGGCTTTACGTTTGTCAGCACCGATTTTGAGGGCCAGTATGATCCAAATCGCCACGCTGTCTTCTGGTCACTTGCCAAGTTGCCAGCGGGTGCCAGCGGCGTTGTGCCTTTGACCTTGTTACCTGTGGAAACGGGTGAACAAGTCATTAAAATCAACGCCAACGCGGATCTCAGCACGCTGGCACAAACAGAACGCAAGATGACAGTCGAAGGCTTCGCTGACCTTGGTTTCTCGATCACGAACCCGAAGGGTCCGATCGAAATTGGTGCCGAAACCACTTACGACATTGTCGTCCAAAACAGTGGATCAAAACCAGACACAAACATAAAAGTGCAGGTTCTATTGCCCGCAGGTCTGGAACTCATCAGCGTCGATGGCGACGCTGGCACAGATGGAAATGGACTGGTGGCCTTTCAGCCCAAAGCTCAACTGGCACCGGGTCAAGAATTCAAGTATCGCGTGCGGGCACGTGGAACATCTGCTGGCACGCATATCGTGAAGGCGGTTGTCGTGAGCGACCACAGCTCTGTGCCAGTCACGAAAGAAGATACGACTCGGGTGTACGCTGACCAGTAGCAACCGAAAGGAAACCTCATGCAGCCGTGCTGACTACCGCAGCCGGCGCATGTAGCTGAGGAAGGCACGGTTGGTTTGATCCAACGTCATGCCGAAACACTCCTCAAACTCATCGATGCGCTGACGCTTCGTTTTCTCGGCAAGATATTTCCCCTCGCTCAACAAACGCAGATACTTCACATACTCCTTGCGTTTTGTTTTGATCAGGAAATAGGTCAGCGCCCAACCTTCTGCATAGGCTGACGTTGCGTCACTGGGACTTCTGTAACGCATGTCATCAGACAGCAAGGTCACAAGCGAGTCGTTCGTTCGGCGTGGAAAGTACTGCATCCAGCGTCGCAGGTTGACTTGATTTACACTACCAATGGCCCGCCAATTTCTTGGGTTCCGCCGGTCAGGTGCTTCAAAGAACATTGCCAGGCCTTCGCTTACCCACATTGGGTTGTCTGCAAAGCGTCGTTGCATACCGCAGTTATAAGCAAGCTGATGAGTCGCCTCGTGAATGATGGTTGCGACATTGCGTTCCCAATCAGGAACATTAAAAGTAATCATCCGATTGCTACCCAGGTGGTAGTAACCGATCACTGATTTTGCGGTGTCGCCAATGTCATTGGTTGCGTAAGACAAGAACGAGTCGTGATCGCCCAACACCACCGCGACCAGTGGATATTCAGGCTCAGGCAGCTCCCAACGTTGATTCTTCCAGAAGATAAAGAATGAACGATACAGCTGCTCGAACAGGGCTCCGACCTGCTTCGCGTAGGCCTCAGAGCTGTTGTAGAAGATCACGTAATGCTGAGTCCGGTAGACTTCAAATCCTGGCCCCAATTCCTCCTGAAGCCGGATTTGCATTTGATCAGCATCGATCGGCGTGAAGGGTCGGTCATCGCTTTGACGAGCAATGATGTTCTCGGGTTGCAGAGTCCAGATCTGCCCATCATCGGCCTGCAACATGACGCCGCCGTCCTGAGCCTCGACGAGAATTTTACCGGTCGCAGTTCGTTCCTGATCTGCTGTGCGGAATTTGATGGTTTCCACCCCCAACAAGGGCGTGCAAGGGAGAAGAAAACTGAGGCAACCAACGAGCAGCAGCACCAACCGTGGCAAGGAAAGCAGCATTTGAGTTCGCATTAAGAGTCGTTCTAAGAAAAAGGGTTCAGTTCACTTTAACACGGATTGCAAGGAACCGGCGTGCTAAAAACAAAGAGATCGCCAACACGCCAGCCAGATACCACATCGCCAAAGCCGCCTCCTGATAGCGTGCCCCACTGTGCAGGAGACCGAATAAACGGGTTCCAACAGTTGTGACTCCCGGTGGTACTACCGGCAAGGTGGCAGGAACATCGCCCGAGGCGACGATTGCAGCGGTAATCCCCGCCGCCAACAGACTTCCTTGCAGGAGGGGGCGATCGATCCCCCACAGGCGTTTTATCCACGAGTAATCCAGCCGAGCCGTATCGAGCAGTTGATTATCCAAACCGCGGTACCCAGCTCGGAGGACCCAATAAGCAGCAGGAACCGCACGAAATAACAGCGAGAGAATCGTAGGGACAAGAGTCTGCTGGTAAAGCGTAGAAAAACCTGGAATCGGTAGTTGGAAAAACCTCACCACCATCAAGCCCACCAGGGGACCAGGCAACAACACCAAGCCGATCGTGAACAGATCCAGCCCTATCTCGAGACGACGCCGTTGCCTGCCAGCAGCTGCCAACGGCCATGCAATCAGGAGCGAGGAAAAAGCAACCGAGACAGCAATGATCCCCGTCCACCGATATTCAGCCGCAAAAATCACTGGCGCTTCCCAGAGTCTTTGCCCTGTCCGGCTGGCCGACCACGTTGCCACCAGAGAACCCTGATTTATCTCAACATCGTGGCCTACCTTCACAAACAAGCCACCTAATGGCACTAACACGATCAACAAGCCAATCAG
>JAPOKD010000741.1 GCA_029977825.1 Planctomycetota bacterium
CCCACCCCACCCCCAAAACAAAAAAATTCACAGCTTCCCACGGGACCGGCGCCCTCCCATGGGTTTGCGATCCGGCTTGCCACGGCGGGACCGCCCCGCGGCTGACCCGCCAGCCCCAGCCCTGCCGGTCGCTCCTGCGGTGAAACCACAAACAGAGCCAAAGCCGCCGGCTGAACGCGCCGCTCCCTCGCAACCGCTGCAGCTGGCACCAGCAGTGCCCCAAGCAGTACCAGATCTACCTCAGGAGGCAACGCCAGCACTCCCTCAGCAGGCAACACCAGCGTTGCCACTGCCGACTCAGCCAATACCCCCAGCTGTCACCGATCCACCCACCGCGGATCCACCCAAGGCAAAGCCTCAGCCATCGCTTGGTGAGATCATGAAAGAGCGGTCACCTTCTGATCAGGAGCAGCGGGGCAATGATTCTGCACCGGAAACCATTCCCTCGTTACGCCCTGAAATAACTCCACCCGCTCGCCCCTTCAGCGAACGACTTCGCAATGCGGACCAGATCGACAAGGAGCGTCTTAACAGTGGCAAAACGCTGAGGCGAGGGTTTGGGGTCAATGGTGATGTTTTGGAAGACCTGCCATTTTCCTGCGAAGATTTCCGCAAAAGGATTGCTTCTCAAACCATCGATCAGGTCTCTCTCGACATCAGCCCTCCTTATCGACCAGACGAGATGGACGAAAAGCGATACCAGAGCTTGAAAGAAGAATTTGACGAAAAGCAGTCGATCAGGACGTGGCACGATCGAAATGGCAACGCGATTGCTACCGGTCGACTGAATGATCTGGCTTACGAAAAAGCAGTCATCAAGACGAACGACGGTTCGAAAAATGCTTTACCAATCAACCAACTCAGTGAAGGTGATATCGCTTATATCGCGGACAACTGGGGCCTCCCCAAAGAATGCCTGATTGAACAGGTCGCCTACACTCCACGCCAGTGGACACCTTCGACCATGACGTGGAAAGCATCCAACCTGTGCCATCATCCGCTTTACTTTGAGGATGTGAACTTGGAGCGATATGGACATACTCGTGGTCCGATCCTTGAGCCGGTTGTCCAATCGGCGCACTTCTTCGCGAACATTGCGGTACTGCCATACAAGATGGGCGTTCACTGCCCTTCGGAATGCCAGTATGCACTGGGCTACTACCGTCCCGGCAACTGCTCTCCGTGGATCAAGCCACCAGTTCCGATCAGCGCTCGGGGAGCAATCGCCCAAGCCGCTACCATGACGGGGATGTTCTGGCTGATCCCATAAGCGAAAGCAACATGGCAACCTGCCCAGAACTCACTTGTTCCAACGAAAACACCTGCCTTCGGGCAGGTGTTTTTTTTTGCCGGTCTTGAACCGATCACCGCTCACTGATCTGAAAATCAAACAAGTTCAACCCGATCAAGTGACAAATCATCGAACCTCGATCAGACAAAACGTTGAATGCGGATGGCAGATGCCTGTCCCTGAGGCGTGATGTTCAGATTGATAAAGGAATCACCCGCTTGAACCCCAGGCGTGGCACAGGCATTGATGGGGCAAGCTGAGTCCAGTTCCGACAGGTTCCTGATCGGAAACAGCTTTCCTCCCAAAGACTTGAGACTGGCCACCACTTCGACCATTCCTCCACCAGCCCCAAGATTACCCATGTGCCCTTTGGCAGTAGTGACAGGTGGTTGTTCAGCAGGTTGTCCAAACACCTCACAAATCGCTTCCGCTTCCTGACGGTCACACTCTTGAGTCCCAAGCCCGTGGGCATGGATGTGTCCAATGGATTTCGGATCTGCATCTCCGAGTGCTGCTTTCAGCACATTAACAAACGCTTGTTTGAGAAAATTACCATCAGCAGCTTTTCCGACAGCGCTGCTTCCATAACCAACGACTTCCGCCAGAATGGTCGCATGACGCTTTTGAGCGTTGTCGAGTGTTTCGCAGATCATGGCCGCCGCACCTTCACCAACCACGCTACCGTCACGTGTCTTATCGAATGGCCGTGACATGACAGCGGGATCTTCCTGATTGGCTGCCAGCTTTTCCTGCAAAGAGGCGTGTAGAGTTCGCAAGGGGTGAATCCGCGAGCCAGTCGAACCCACGATCAGAGCATCCGCGTGCCCACGAACCAGTGTCGAGTAGGCTTCGGATAAGGCAGCCCCCGCTGACGCCTCACGCACCGTAATGGAATTATTGGGTCCCCGCAGATCGTTGTAGATCGCGATGTGGCTCGCTGGCATGTTGGGCAGATACTTGAGAAGCCAAAGCGGGTTCACTTCTGGTTTCCCTGTCTGCCCCCATTCGCTGAACTGAAATTCCCCAGCATCATTCAGACACTTGCGTATCCCGGTGGCGAATTCCTCCGGCAAAGACATGATGTAGTCACAGCCGTAAACAACACCCGTGCGGTCGCGATCCCGCGAATCCACATCCAAGCCCGCATCATTCAAGGCTAGCTGCGCAACGGCGACACCCATCTCGATTTCACGACACATGACTTTGCTGCCTTTGCGAATTGTTCGCTGCAGCTTTTTGTCCATCGGCCCATAATCTGAGATGTCACCGGTGAAACCTCTGGCTTCAGCACCAAAATCGGTACAAAGCACACCCAGCGGAACCGTGCTGAAGGGGCCCACCGCACTGGCACCGTCGTGCAGCGATTTCAACAACGAATCGGGGTCGTTTCCCAAAGGGCTAACGACTCCCAATCCGGTAATGACGACGCGTTGAGAAGAGCTTTTATCCATGGATCGCGAAACTAGCGGGCCAGAAGTGGGGAGTACCGGTGGACAGGATCATGCAGTCCGCAGGTCGGGTAATCTGGGCATTCTAATCAGACAGGCGATCGGCTTTCAGGGGGGCAACGCTCATCCAGATTGGAAGCTGAGCAATAAATCCTGTTTGATCTACTCCGAGTATGACCTGCATTCGCCATGCCAGCACAGCCCAATTCCGCTCAATAACGACCACGACTGGTGGGATTTTGAGGAGCAGCCATCTGCATCGCTGGACCTGTATGCGTCAAATTCGCTGAAGCTCGGCCTTTGAACTGGATGAACATCAAGGCATCAGCACGCCCCGTTGTTGTGCCTGTCAGCATATCGATGTTCAAAAAAGACATGGGCGATGCCGGCTGCCCATCCGGGCTCGCGACCACACCGCAGGACAGCAACAAGATCATGTCCGAAGGCCATCGGAATCGCTCGTTCAAACGCCAACTCACCACCTGCGGTACATCGATCTGAGCCCGGTGGACCTGATTATTCTGCAGTGGCAATTCGAGATCGACCGGTAATAACTTGTCTAGCTGATCAATTTCCGCCTTAATCACACAGTCAATGACTTTCCCATCGGTACTCAACAACGGACTGATCTCAACTTTGTAGCCGACGTGAATTTCGCCGGTTTCAGGCTCGTACGGCGGCCAACCCGTTGGGGTCTGACGCATGTTACGGACATAGTTCTTGCCCAATGTGCTGGTCAGCTTCTGAGTCTGACCATTGTGCAGAACCAAGTTCAAATC
>JAPOKD010000837.1 GCA_029977825.1 Planctomycetota bacterium
CCATGCCGGCGTGCGACCGGGGACGTGTGCGGTTCGCGCCTGCCACCAATCCCAGCGATTGTTCCCGGATATTGTCCCGAGTGATTCATGCACCAGTGCGATCACGCGGGGCTTTGGCTGTTCAGCAACGAGACTCCCAGCGCCGAGCAGGCCTATTCCGCCAAGGATAGCGGTGTAGTGGATAATGGCTTTCCATGTCTTAGAGCTCCGGGAAGTGTGCCGCATATTTCTCGCCTTTTGGTTATGTTTCCTTTATCAGCGTGGGGTTCGCTGGCCGCGAGCTGGAGGAGACAAATGCCCAGTGTGAACTTTTCGCGAATTTCGCCGGGCGGAAATATTCACCATTTACGGGGACGGCCTTCATTTGCTTTGAATTGCTATTGCGATAATCGTGAAATTTTTTCATTTTGCGGAAATACGTCCGGCACTCCTGTGGCATGCGAATACCGCATTTGAGTAGACCTGCGCGAAACCAAATTGTTCTTGGTTGTGGGGGCTTATGGCTTCCAGACGCAAGCGGCATCAGACTAAAATGCGAGGTGATTTCAGGCGGTTCGGCTCAGGCACACGCGGAAGTCGATCAACACCAAAGGTCGCGGGCGACAGGCAGGGTTGAAACCGGACTACAAATAAGCACAGACTGGTTGTAACTGTTTCTTTTATATCGGCTCCTTAATTTTCACGAATTAAAGCATGCGAAACGAACTAAAGCATTGGAAAACGGATGTTCCTTCTGGGTTGATCGTCTTTTTGGTAGCCATCCCACTGTGTTTGGGAATCGCTCTGGCATCGGGAGCCCCGGCGCTTTCGGGTGTCATCGCAGGTATTGTAGGGGGCTTGGTTGTAACGCTGTTCAGTAATTCGTCTCTTGGGGTCAGCGGTCCGGCTGCTGGTCTGGTGGCGATTGTGTTGCCAGCAATCCAATATTTAGGATTTCAGAATTTCCTGCTCGCCGTCCTTCTGGGGGGAGTCATCCAGTTTCTGCTCGGCTGCTTTAAAGCAGGCACGATCGGGTACTATTTTCCAACCGCAGTGATCAAGGGAATGCTGGTCGCGATTGGTTTGATCATTATTTTGAAGCAGATTCCTCATGCCTTTGGTTACGACAAGGATTACGAGGGTGACTTGGCTTTCATGCAGTCTGACGGATACAACACATTTTCCGAACTCACCCATGCAATTCAGGCAAGTACGCCAACTGCCATCATTATCAGTGTTGTCTGTCTCGCTATCTTGATCTTGTGGGAAACAAAACTGATCAAGCGATACAGCTTTTCAAAAATCATTCAGGGACCGTTGGTGGCGGTTGTCGCCGGGATCCTATTGGGGATAGGCTTTTCATTCGTCGACTCGATGCGACTGAGCACCGACCATCTAGTTTCCTTGCCAGACGGCACGGAAAATGGTTTTGTTGAGCTCGTCGTGACCGACGAGGGCACCGCTGCGGGTTCGGGCGATGATCAAGGCTCCTTGAAAACCGCCAAAGCGACTCTCGTCAAGGGCGACGTTTTCGCGATCAACGCCGATAAAGTTGACGCACCCAATGTAGAACTCGTCGAAGGTCCAAAAGGAGGCGAGCTTGCGTTGAACAAAGACGGAACCTTTACGTACACACCCAACGGTGACTTTACTGGCAAAGACAGCTTCCAGTATCAGTATGACAAACCAGTCTCCTTAACCTTTCCTCATTTCGATCCCTCCGAAGTCAACGCAGAAAGTGCATCGGGATCATCGGAAGGTACAAAGACCGCCGGCATCACAGGTTTTCAAGCTGCCTTTGGCATTTTCATCACGGCATTGACGCTTGCTATCGTCGCCAGCCTCGAATCACTTCTGTGCGCTGAGGCGACTGATAAACTTGACCCGCAGCGAAGGCAAACTGATTTGAACCGCGAACTTCGTGCTCAGGGAATCGGGAACTTTGTGTCTGGGCTTATCGGTGGATTACCAGTGACGCAGGTGATTGTGCGAAGCTCGACGAATATTCAATCTGGGGCACAATCGCGGCTTGCAGCGTTCGTTCATGGTTTGTTTTTGATCGTCTGCGTTATTGCGATTCCTTTCGTGCTCAACCTCATTCCATTGGCCAGTCTGGCGGCCATCCTGTTCATTGTTGGATACAAGCTTGCGCATCCATCCAAATTCATCGCGATGTTTAAACTCGGGTGGAATCAGTTCTTGCCCTTCATGATTACCATTTCAGCCATTCTCTTTACCGATCTGTTGCGTGGTATCGGCATCGGGTTGGTTGCTTCCATCTTCTTCATTTTGAAAAGCAATTACGTGAAGAGCTTTTGGATGACTACGGCGGAAGATGCTGGCCGAACCGTTCACCGGATGACGCTAGCCGAAAGTGTCTTCTTCCTCAACAAAGGCGACATTCAGGCAGCCTTGCTGCAGATCCAGCCGGGTGCAAAACTGGTGATCGACGGTTCCGACACCGTACACATTGATCAAGATGTGATTGATCTGTTCAATGATTTTGAAACCAATGCCGGATTCCAGGATATCGAGGTCCAGCGGATCGATTTCCAGAAGGAAGCCAAGAGCGACGATGACCCTGCTCGCGTGAAGCGTCTGGCCGAAGCCGGTTAGCACGAAGCAGCCTGCACGCAGGTGATCTGTCACTTTACAACGCTCAGTCTTCCGGTTTCAGGTGGGCTGATACTGGACCTCAGGCGGCGAGAAAGGTGCCTCCGTTCGATTCAATATTTGACTCGGTTGGTTGCTCGCTGCCGTTGTCTGGTCTGATTCTGGGTTGGTTTGATTGTTTAAGTCAAACGGGACCTGACGTTAGGCCTGAACGAAATGAAAGCACTAGCAGTGCTGATTAGTTAAGGAGCGTCTGAGCCGTAGTTGTTTCAAGCCTGTGACGATGACTTCGTTTGTTGGGTTTTACGTCAACGAGGTCGCCAGCGAATGTGGCTGTGTGGCAGCAATCTTTGACTCAGCGGGAGGGCTTTCGGCAGATCACGGTCTGCATCGCAAGGTTCAGGTAACGCTCAAAAAGCAGGATAGGTGTCATGAGTATCTGTCCTGCGAAGTAGGGATAAATGGATCGTTTTAAATTCAGGCCTTTACCTTTTCTCAAGTGAAAC
>JAPOKD010000953.1 GCA_029977825.1 Planctomycetota bacterium
ATTAACTCCTCAGCCGATTTTTCACTGGCTGTGAGAGTGATGCCGCGTGCACCGACGAGCTCCGCGCGTCGTTCTTGAAGTGTGCGGGCCAGTTGCTGGACAGCTGCTGTTGCGTCGTCGGTTTTGCCATCGCTAATCAACGTCTCAGCTCGCTGAAGTTGCAGTCGGGCGGATTCGATACCGAGGCGGTTGATTCCAGAAAGCAGCAGGTCATCGATCCTGGAGGGAGTCGTGTCTGGCTGCGATCTTGTCCGCAAGAGGTATGTTTCTTCGATCAAACGGGCAGGAATGGTTGGAGCCGGCATCCCAATCAATTGATCGAGCGCGGCATCAATGCTTTCGTGGTCAGGAGACGTTGTTTGAAGTTTACTTCGTGCCCAAGCAATGGTCAGGTTGAAGTCCCACAAGGGTTCGTAGGTTGAGCTTGCACCTTCGGAGGTAAAAGTCTGAGAGAGTGCTTCAGAGTTGGGGCCAACGCTGGTTTCTGAATCCTTTTCAGTGTTTGTGGGAGAACGTCGTTGCCCAAGCCTCTCCAATGCAATATTTACGTGGCTATCAAGTAGGGAAGCAGCGGCCTCAGGGTCTGTCGGTAATAGCAGGCTGTGAAGAATGAGCGTGGCTCGGCCGCTGTCACGCATGCTTGCGAGTTGATTTTTTAGCGCTAATTCGATATCGCTGTTGTCCGTTGACCTGTTAGTGAGAAAAGAGTCTGGGCGTTCAAGCATGTAGCTTGCCAGCCGCCCGGCAAGTTCGATGTCTTGTGGCTTGGCTTTCCAAGCGAGTGTTAGAATCCGCAATAAGGGTTGCTGGTCGAGCCACACCCAGAACAGCTCATCTTCGTCAGCGGTTACTTGTTCGTCTTGGGACGCGTTTGTTTGGTCATTGTTTGCAAGCATGTGCTTGGCAATTGCAAAAGCTCGCAAAAGATTCTCGTCTGTTCGATTTCCGTTAAGGCCGATGATCCTTCGACGGACACTGTTCGCGTAACGCAGTCCCAGCTGCAGTTCTCTTGCAATTATTTTCCGTTCCAAGCTCTCCAAGGCTTCTTTTTCGGCGTCGGAGTCGTTCTTCCTCAGAATCGTACTTGCTTCGGCGAGGAGATTTCTGGCCCGCTCTACTCGGTCATAATTATTGATGGCAGGATGTTCAGCGGCGACTTCAGCCGCATCAGCTAATGCCAGGGCGACATCAGGATCTTCGGGCTTTAAGATCTTCACCTGCTTCAGCCAAGCGATTTGCTTCTCGTAATCATGCGCGGCGGCAGCGATGGACGCGCGTTGCTCAAGGGAGTCTGCTATGTAGCTCGACTGATAGACGTAGGCACTTGTTGCTAACAACGCTGTCACCAAAGTCACGACAGTGGAAACTTTCAGTAACTTCGTGTTGAATTCCCAACCTGATTCGCGTTCGGCACGTGCTTCCCGCCCATGCTCCCTTCGCGTTACTTGTTTCGAATGCGTTGTTTTTTTCATCAGTGTTGCCTTCGTCACCAGCTCCGTTTGAAATTGTCTGGCTTGACGATCACCTACGCTTGAATTTTTGGTGTCAGGTATCGGTAGTCACCGTAGCGGTAAGCGTACTGCCTTGCTGGGACGCCGCTAAAGACGGTGCCGACGACATTTGCTCCTGCTGCCTCTAAGCGTCTACTGGTTCGCAGGACCGCATCTGAGCGGCTCACGTCGCGCATCACGCACACCAAGGTTGCATCTGTTTGGGAAGCAATTGCGAGAGTTTCTCCAGCAGCCAGTACTGGGGCGGTGTCGACGACGACGTACTTGTACTTCTCCAACGCTGTATCGAGCAGGGCTCGCATTCCATCTGCTGAAAGCAGGCGATGCGGACTTTGGCTCATGTGGCCTGCGGGAAGAACATGAACCAGTTCACCGAGGGTGTCATTGATGGCGGCATTCAATTCGACTTCCTCTGCCATCACTCCTGCAAGACCAGGGCCCATATCTATGCCGAAAATATCGTGTTGGTCGGGGCTGCGTAAATCAGCATCCACAAGGAGCACTGTTTCGCCACATGCTTTTGCCAGAGAAATTGCCAGTTGAGAACTGACACTGCTCTTTCCTTCGCCCGACATGCTGCTGGCGATTGTCACTGTTCGGGCATTTTTTGTCTGTTTCGAGAGCATCAGATTTGCCCTCAATGTATCGATGCTTTCCTCGAAAACCCGTTGTCGCTTACTCTGCCCAACTTTCGTTGGCAGCTTAGCAACTTCTCCGAAAGCGGCCAGATTCGGGGTGTCGAGGACGGCTACATCGCTGATTCGCTTCGCCCGCATTTCCAAGAGCAGTCCCAGCCCAAACGGAAATGCCAAGCCTAGCAGTCCAGCTAGTGTCATATTTTTA
>JAPOKD010000956.1 GCA_029977825.1 Planctomycetota bacterium
GATGGAGACGGGAAGTTAGATGGCATGCATGTCAGCGTGACACGCCCCCGACAAACTATCACCGATGGCCTGAAGTTACCCGTGGTCTATGTTTCCAGCCCCTATTTCGCTGGCACCGGCTCAACCGCAGCCGAACATTTCTGGGACCCAAAACAGGAACTTGGCACTGAGCCACCCGAGAGAACACACGGCCCGGGCGTGGTGCGAAAAGGAAAGCGACCGATCATCTCAAGAACCCACCTCGAGCAGTGGGTACCGCGAGGCTACATCGTCGTCCACTCGTCTTCACCGGGCACAGGACTATCCCAAGGCTGCCCCACGGTCGGCGGTGACAACGAATCGTTGGCCCCTAAGGCAGTCGTTGACTGGCTTTGTGGAAGAGCAAAAGGCTTTACCGAACCGACAGGAGGTGAACCAGTCACAGCCTTCTGGTCTACAGGCAAGGTCGGCATGACAGGAACGTCGTACAACGGCACCATTCCATTGGCTGCAGCGACCACCGGTGTCGAAGGTCTGGAAGCAATCATTCCTATTGCCCCCAATACCTCGTACTACCACTACTACCGATCAAATGGCCTGATCCGACACCCGGGTGGATTTATTGGTGAAGACATCGACGCACTTTATGACTTTATTCATAGCGGTGATGAATCAAAACGGGAATTCTGTGATTGCAACGTTCGTGACAAGGAAATGGCGGAAGGGTTTGACCGAGTCAATGGAGACTACAACGAGTTCTGGGCCGGGCGTGATTACCTGAATGATCTGGAACCACTTAAAGCAGCCGTTTTAATGGCACACGCCTTTAACGACTGGAATGTCGTTCCAGAACACAGCGTCCGCATCTACGAAGCTCTGAAGAAAAAGGGAGTCCCCACACAGGCTTTCTTTCACCAAGGTGGCCATGGTGGCCCACCTCCGATGAAAATGATGAATCGGTGGTTCACCCGCTATCTTCACGGCGTGGAAAACAATGTTGAGAATGATCCAAGGTCCTGGATCGTACGTGAGAACAAAGAACGCGGTCAACCAACATCGTATCCGGAATACCCACACCCGGATGCCGTTGCTGTCACCATGCACCTGGGACAGGCCAAACAAAAAGGTGGACATGGAGACTTGAGCACGAAGGCCACTCCGCAACAGGGCAAGGAAACACTGATCGATAATTATTCATTCAGTGGCGCGACGTTGGCAAAAGCAGAAGTAACTGACCACCGATTGATGTTTGTCACGCCAACCTTGCAGCAGCCCGTCCACATTTCAGGAACGCCACGAATCAAGATTCGCCTTGCCTGCGACAAGCCCGCGGCGAACCTTTCAGTCTGGCTGGTTTCCCTGCCTTGGAATGACAGTCGTAATGCAAAAATCACCGACAACATCATCACACGTGGTTGGGCAGACCCGCAGAACCATCGGTCAATCTCGGAAAGCGAACCGCTTGAACCAGGTCGTTTCTATGAAATGTCATTCGACTTGCAACCTGATGACCAGGTGATTCCCGCAGGACAACAAATTGGCCTGATGATCTTTTCAAGTGATCGTGAATTCACCCTGCACCCGGAACCAGGTACCCAATTGACCATTGATCTGGATGCAACGTCGCTGGATCTTCCTGTGCTTGGCGGCGAGAAGAAGCTTGAAAGTGCTTTTCGAGAGCCAAGCGACAAGAAAAAGAATTAGTCCCAGCGAGGCGCCCTCAACCCCTCTGCAGAAAGACAGCTAAACCGCGCGCAAGTTTCGATTTTTTTGAACCCACACGCGAAACGCGATTGCGGAAAAACCAACCCATTGGCGATGCAAATTCCTTGAATCCGGGATTCCCCGCTTCAAGCAACTCATTTCCTTTTGCCATTGAACTCGTGAATGGGATGACGGTCGGTCCAGACAGACCGCGTCAGCCGCATGCTGAGCCAAGGCAGTGCTGAGAAGACACAGCAACTAGGGAAGATCGGTATTGCAGCCACTTGTGGTTTTGTGAACAATTTCAACTCAACCTTGGACGATGAGCGCAGGGATACCCCTGCCTTACATTGCAACTAGCTTCGCCGCGTCAATTCTGATGCACCAACCGGAAGGATTCCTCATGAGTCACCTGCGTGTACTTGCCCTGTCTGCACTCGCATTCACTGTTCTATTTTCAAATAAAACGAACGCTCAGTCCAGCATCGCTGACAACGAACTGAAACGGATGCAGGGACACTGGCGGATCACAGAGATGGTTGAAAACGGATCCGTGGTCACTGAAAATCAAATGCGTACATCCTTGCCCGGCGGTGGCCTGGTCGAGATCATTGATTAC
>JAPOKD010000763.1 GCA_029977825.1 Planctomycetota bacterium
GGGCACATTGGTCGAATTTGACTCCATCGCTATCCCCTGAACTTGCCGTCAGGCCCCTGACCGAACTGCCAGGGAGCTCCCCTGACCGAGCTGTCGGGCAGAACGCCCTGGACGCTGGTAGTGACGGCCTGCCTAAGACTCGGGAGAATTCACTGGCAGGGCCCTTTTTTCACACCCCGCGAAAGGGGTCACGGCTCACTCTTCAGATAGAAAGTGCCTCAAACCAGCCATTTAGTGGGGCAAATACGTTATTTGGGGGGTAAGTGCGTATCACCCATCAATGGTTACATTCCGAGACAATCAAGGTCGTGCAGACAGCCGACCAAGCTGTTTCGGTACATTCTCACCGGAAGGGGTGTTCAGATTCGAAATCAGGTGCATAATTTCGACCCCTCGGTGAAGCATCTGGTTATTCCTCGATCCGCTTCCCGAACGTAGTTCTGGCTACTGACCGTGAAGTTTTAAATTTCGCCTGCGGTCGACTCCTAACAATGCGGAACACAAATCAGATGGTATCGATGTCCTCAGGACGCATGATCGCTGTTTTACTCGCGTTTGCGGTGTTTTCATCTTCGCACGATGCACCTGCGTTGAGCCAAGCTCCGAAGCAAGCGACAGCACCGACTCAGAAGCGGTCTATCCTCCGTCAGGGTGATTCTGTGGGAGTTTTCTATGTCACGAAAGTGGCGGGAGCGGATGATGATGGTGTACGACCGGGCGAGCAACTTTGTTACCGCTGTCGTTACGGGTCCAGTCCGATGGTCATGGTCTTTGCCCGACGAACAGGCGGTCGTGTCACTGAGTTAGTTAAACGCATCGATAGGGCTGTGTTTTCAAACCGGAAAAGACGTCTCAAGGGCCTTGTTACGATGATGGGAGACAGCTCATCAACTGTGAAAGCCGCTGCGGGGGAAGTTGCGGCGGCGGCAAAAGTCGAGCATGTACCCGTCGTGGTAGCAAAAGAGGTACAAACAGGTCCGTTGAACTATAAATTACCCGCTGATGCCGAGGTGACCGTTGTTGTTGCAAAAGACAGCCAAGTGGTGAAGACACACACCTTTACATCCGAAAAGGTCGACATCGCCGCGGTCATGAGTGAGGTTGAAAGGATTCTCGAATAAGCCTCACGCCCACCAAAACGCGTCACTCTACCCGAGTCATAAGATTGGAAAGCC
This sequence comes from Planctomycetota bacterium, assembly GCA_029977825.1. GTDB lineage: Bacteria > Planctomycetota > Planctomycetia > Pirellulales > Pirellulaceae > Rubripirellula. The sequence continues at coordinate 1,176 of JAPOKD010000763.1, forward strand.
GACTTCCACTGGAAGCCGGCTTTTTTGCTGTTCAATTTTTGATCTTTCCGCTGTCACTGGCCGTGTTGGCTATGAAATGACGTAGCGTTTCTTTAAAGCGAGGGAAGTCGCATATCCGCGTCTCGATCCGCTTTTTCGGATTATCCGAAATCCTACGCACTCCGACACCTTCTTCAGCATGAAAACCGCATTTGGTCGGTTATTCACCATTCTGCTTCTCCCGATGGCGATAGCGGTGATCATCAGTTCCTCTGCCAGATCGGCGGATCCGAGCAGCCAGAGTCTCAATCTAGGCGCGGCTGAACCTGCTGACCCAAATCTGGTGGTTGGGAACGAGGCCTGCGTCAAGTGCCACGCAGCCGAAATTCAAGTCTGGAAAAAGACGCCGCATGCAAAAACGGTTGACCAACTGCATCGACGTCCGGAGGCGAAAGCGATCGCTTCAAAACTTGGTTTGACATCCATCAAAAACTCAGGTCGCTGTGTCGCCTGTCACGATACCCTACAGCAGACTCCTGAGACGGCTCTCCATGTGATTTCGGGAGTCTCGTGTTAGTCCTGTCATGGACCGGGAAAGAACTGGTCAACCTTGGTGGACACTCCGCCAGTTCACCGGCTTAGCATTCCAAGCACGGCTGTGCAGCTGTCGGTCGGCCGCGCATAATGAATTGATCGAGTAGGATCTTCTCGATACCGCAGCCAAGCGTCACCAGCACGAATGTTAATCTGGACGCTGCGAACCTGCAAAGTTAGGCATGAACGTCAGAAATCTGTTCAGCCGGACCCAGAATCCCGGTTCCCAGGGAAAATATCAAGTATTTCAGAGCCAGATCGGACCTCGGGATTGCAATCACCTAACCGACAGGACAGTGTGTTCTTGCTACATTAACCCGGTTCAGTCGCCGACCCCTTAACCTCGCAACCCACTCCACGCGGCGAATGCACGAATCCATTTCGTATCGCTGGGCAAAGCAAGTCACCCGATATTGGTGGATCATCCTCACCATCTGGTTTCTGGGCGCCATCCTGATTCGCAGCGTGGCTCCAGCATGGAACGACGTGGCGTACGACGGTGACTTTGAATACTTGCCAACCAAGATGAGCAGTGTCGCGGGTGGCAATCTGCTGGACGAAGCATTTCCAGATGTCCGAAGTCGTAGCCAAATCGTGCTCGTGCTTGGACGTAACAAGGGTGAATTAACAAAGCGGGATGAGATCGTCGGCCTTGATTTACTCCGGCGGCTTTATCATCGACTTGGCGAGGTCAGTTGGCAGCGAGCCCTCGAATATGGGTACGCTGGGGGCCCGATTCAGGAGAACACCAAATCCGCACCATGGATCAAGCTGGCACGTGAAGCCTTTGACCACTCCATTGCAACAGACGAATCGTTCTATGAACGGATCGCCGACGAAGTTCCATCAGATATTCCAAACCTGCGCGAACCAAGAATGGCAATCGCCTACTGGGATCGCGGCAAATTGTTGGAATCGCTGGAGGCACCAGAAGAAGATGTGGGTCGTGATTTCGAAGCAGCTCTGGTGTTTGTTCCAGACCTGCCAAAAATCGCTGTACCGATCGCGGAACGCGACCTCACCGGCTGGACATCACTCTTGGATATTCTTGGGTGGGATGATCAGCTAATTGGCGCCAGCCTCAAGCAGGAAGGGGCACAACTCGCTGTGATGCAACTCTCCTCTGAGCTAGCGGCCACGGGGAATATCGAAACTGTCGAGGCGGTCCACCAATTGCTGAACGATGTTCGCAACTACAGCATGCGATACACCGATCCGGGTCTGCAACTGTTAATGACGGGCTCAGCGGCGATTGGTGGCGAGACTTTGTTGGCTGCCCGTGATGCTATCCAGTACACCGAGTGGATCACAGTGGTAATGATTCTGCTCATTCTTGCTGTTGTCTATCGGGCCCCATTGCTCGTTGCTGTCCCCATGTTATCCATCGGGGTAGCTGTCATCGTCTCAGCTTCACTTGTCACCATTCTGACACAAGGTTCGATCAATGGAACGCTACCCGGTCTGGATCTCCGTGTATTCACAACGAGTCGCATCTTTGTCGTTGTGATCCTGTTCGGTGCAGGAACTGATTACTGCCTGTTTTTGATTGCGCGTCTACGTGAGGAAGCAAGCAAAGTTCCGTGGGACCAAGCGTGCACCAACGCACTTTCCGGCGTGATGGGTGCGTTGATTGGCAGCGCCATGACCACCGTTGTCGGCTTA
>JAPOKD010000907.1 GCA_029977825.1 Planctomycetota bacterium
GCAGCAAATGGAACCGGTGACGTCCTTTCCATGATCACATGGTTCATTTTCGGTGCTTTATTCATCGGTGATTGCCTTCTCGCTCCAGAATGGCAAGCCATCCTCTATGCGATACTGAGTCTTAGCGTGGTACGGATTGTTCCCGTCTTTCTTTCCGTCGCTGGAATGGGCCTCAAGAACGACAGCAAACTGTTCATGGGCTGGTTTGGCCCTCGCGGGCTAGCCAGCATTGTATTCATCGTGATGGTGAATGAAGCTAGCCTGCCAGGCTCCAAGACACTCGTACAAGCTGTAACCTGGACCGTGCTTCTAAGTGTGATCCTGCATGGGATCACCGCCAACCCCCTCGCTACCGCGTATGCAAATCACGTGAAAACGCGTGACGGCAGAGTCTGAATGACGAGCCACTTCGCCAAAAACCTGCTTCAACACAGCCAGCAACAACGTTACCGGTTATTCATACGTATAATTCAGGGACTTGAAAAACTTAACTTCAATCACGCAGAACAGGATCCATCCAGCGTGCTTGCCAAGCAATTCCTTTTGACCTTTTCCGTCTCGCTTTTGAGTTCCGGTCACGGCCCTACCCACGACAAATCACCACTCAAACAAATGACTGCTCTGGAAACCTCATCATTGTGTTCCCCATACAAGTGTGCTCCATCCAAGTGTGCCCCGGCGATGCTCGCATTCTGGTTGGTGTCGCTGGCTTCCCTAGTACTCCTACCGAACAGCAACGCAACAGAACCGACACCGCGCACCAATATTTTATTTATCGCAGTTGATGACCTGAACGACTGGGTCGGAGTCTTGGGCGGTCATCCGCAGGCCGTCACTCCAAACATGGATGCACTTGCGCAACGCGGTTTACTGTTCACCAATGCCCACTGCACTGCCCCTGGTTGCAATGCCTCACGAACCAGCCTGCTAATGGGACTTCGCCCCTCCACAACCGGCATTTATCAAAATGCACACGACTGGCGAAACACTTCGCTCATTGACACCGCCGTCCATTTGCCAAAACATTTCAAGAACAGCGGCTACAAGACACTGGGATCAGGCAAGCTTTTTCATGCACATACATTCTTTGATCCCAAGTACCTTTCGGGTTTCAGTGATCCCAAGGCATGGGACGATTACTTCCCATCGTTGACACAGCAGATGCCGGCAGAGGCAGTACCCGAAAACTGGCCCGTTAATAGCAGCAAAGACTTTTACGGTGGACACTTCGATTGGTCACCGCTGCAGATCAAGACCTCAGAAATGGCTGATGCAAAAGTCGTTGCCTGGGCGAAACAGCACCTGAGTAAAACACATGAAAAACCACTGTTTCTTTCCGTTGGCATCTACCGACCACACGTTCCGTGGTATGCACCACAAAAGTACTTTGACCGTTTCCCGCTCGATTCGATTCAACTTCCCAAGCATTTGGAGCACGACATTGAGGACCTCCCAGAAGCTGCTAGAAAACTTACCAAGAATCAATGGCATCAGTGGATCGTCGCGAACCAGCAGTGGAAACGCGCGGTTCAGGGATATCTGGCATCGCTATCCTTCGCTGATGATATGGTTGGAGAGATCTTAACCGCTTTGGACGAGGGTCCACTTGCTGACAATACGACCGTCATCCTTTGGGGTGATCACGGATATCATCTGGGTGAAAAACAGCACTGGGAAAAATTTGCGTTGTGGGAAAACACGACACATGTTCCGCTGATGGTGGTATCCCCAATGCAAACGAAGCCAAACACCAGATGTGACACCCCCGTGAGTCTTCTCGATCTCTATCCGAGCTTGATTGAACTCTGTGACCTTCCAACCCCGCCGCAAACTCTCGAGGGCAGGAGCTTTGTGAATCTACTCAAGAACCCGACCGCGGAACAGGATCGGGTTGCGATCACAACACAGGGTCAAAACAACCATGCAGTGCGTTCGCAGCAACACCGATATATCCAATACGCAGATGGGACCGAGGAGCTTTACGATCATAGCAACGATCCACACGAGTGGACCAACGTCGCAAACGAAAAACGTTACGCTCAAGTCAAACAGCGATTGGCAAGTTTGATTCCCACCGTCAATCAAGCCCCGCTGCTCCCCCCAAAAAAGTCTGACACGAACTGAGTAGAGGCTGCCTCCATTCATCCTCTGTTTTCATGGACCGCTCAGGTTGGAAGAGGTCCCCAATCCAGTATCACAAGATTCAAAAACGAAGACAATTCCTGCCTCTTTGACTGATTCTCCCGTGCTACACTTTTGCCAAGAGCGTGCCCTGGCTGGATGAGTTAAACTGCACACTTCAACGCCCACCGCCCCAACCTCACCTCGGTCTGCATGAGATTCCAACTCTTTGCCCTGATCCTGATCGCGACAAGCACGGTCAAATCCAACGCAAGTGACTCCGTCCAATTCAATCGTGACATTCGCCCAATTCTTTCGGAGAAATGCTGGTTCTGCCACGGTCCAGATGCTGAGCATCGCGAGGCTGATCTTCGACTGGATCTGGAGGCGGAAGCTGAACAGCACGAAATTTTTTCCCTTCCTGTGGAAGAGAGTGAATTCCAGCAGCGGATCTCGTCGACCGATCCCGAGGTCCGAATGCCTCCGCCAAATTCCGGCAAGGTTCTTACTGCGGACGAAATCCAACTGCTAAAACGCTGGCAGGAACAGGGAGCCAAGTACGAAGGACACTGGGCATTTACCCCACCCAGCGCGAGCGTCCCAGAA
>JAPOKD010000965.1 GCA_029977825.1 Planctomycetota bacterium
CGGAAGCTCGTCGTGCCGAGTTCCTCTGGATCGCAGACACACCAGAAGAGAGTGAAGAAGTCTGGGCTGAATTCTCAGGTGTCTACGACTATGTTGACTCAAAGAGCCCCAAGGCGGGTGCAAAGGTCTACGCTCTGTTCGCGGATCCCACAACCGAAACTGGCGGCTCGTTGCCGATCTACATGGCATCTCAATTCTACGGTGCCGGCAAAGTGTATTTTCAGGGTAGCGGAGAGATGTGGCGTTTGCGTTCGGAAAGTGACGCGTACTTTGATACCTACTACACGAAACTTGTCCGTTGGGTCAGTGTAGGGCGTTTGCTGCGGGACAGCACCCGAGGTGTTTTACTGGTAGACAACAACAAAGCGATGATCGGCGACACGATTGTTGTCCGAGCGGTATTGTCTGACGAACAATACGAACCACTGGATGTCCCCGAGGTTCCAGCGAAACTGCTATCTCCCAGTGGCCGCATCGACGACATCACGCTGCAACCACTCAAGGGTGAGCCACGAGCTGGCACTTATGGAGGACGCTTCATGGTTACAGAGGCAGGTAGCTATGAATTGCGACTTACCTTGGGCGACGCATTGGATGAGCAGGTGTTACGCCAATCGGTCCAGGTGCGTCTGCCGACCATTGAACTAGAGCGACCTCGGCGAAACGACGAAGAACTGGAACAATATGCGAGTATCACCAATGGTGCTTACCTGCCGATCGACGCAACCACGCCGGACTCGGACGTACAGACCCAATTGGTTGCTGCGGTGAGACCGCAACCCCAGGTCACCATCCTGCCAGGCACGCCTAGCAGCCAATTCACCGAACGCCGTAATGCAGTCTTGATGTGGCTCATCGCGACCATGCTGACGATGGAATGGATCGTTCGCCGGTTGCACCGACTGGCGTAAAACCTGAACCTGCATCAATTGATAAGCACGCAGAGGTGCGAGGACTATCTGTATCGCCCATGTTTGTGACCTGAGGGATCGGTGCTTCTGCCCTCATATCGCGCCCCTCTAATTACCAATTCAGATTAGACAAGTGTTTTCAGTTGCTCGATCACGGCTCGCAGTTTGGGCTTAAGAATTTCATTGACCCACTCGTTGTCATTCAACTGGTCGCCCACCGAGTACAATTGATTCGCGACGTACTCGAAGAATCGTTTGATGCCGACCTTGGTGTCTTCGGACATCTCACTCAGCTTCGGCTTCCACTCCTCAAGTTTCTCGGAAATCTTGTTCAATTCTGCTTTGGCCTTCTGCGCTGACTCCTCGCTTGCGACATCGCTCAGGGACGCTTTTGCAGAGCCATACATTTCCCTCATGCTGCTGAGCATTTCCTGCCCACCCTCAAAGTTTTTCATCGCTGAGGCAGATTTTTCCCAGGCTGCCGATACACCCTCGGCGACGGACTCCGCCGCTTCACCGGCAACCTGTCCGATTTCGTCGCTGGAAGGCAACTTCGAGTTCAGATCCGTTTCGACTCCTTGCGATGAAACGTCACCCGGATTTTCTGGCCCAGTCGTTTCCGAACAACCAACGCTGCCCAACAACGCCAGAAGCCAAAAAAATAACCCAATTCCAATCCGACGGTGTTGAATTCGCATCACTTTCATCCTGATATTGAAATATGAAAACCGAGGCGCTAAAACACACACCCAGGCGCATGCAACCCAATGTGGACGGGGAATGCGTCCCCATTGAATCCTCTTGCACATTGGTTGTATGCCTGTATGAATACTTCTGCAACTGCCAGCCATTTCGGGTCGTACAGCAAAAACCCCGAGCGTTGTCACGTCCGTTCCAGCCCCCAAAAAGTCTCAATCTTCGAAATCTTCGCCATCTGATCCTCACCTTGCGGATCTGAACGGTTGCTTTTAAAACCGCAAACTGGATGTGAACGGACAGATCGACCATTTCGTTCACAACGCCCGCATTGCCCCAACCGTCACGTCCGTTGGCTCTGTTTACACCGCTGACTCATCACGAAAACCGGAGAAAAGTTGCGGTCACAGCGATGCGGTGGTTCTTTGCTGGGGTTTCATCTGAGATAATAGCGACTCAGCAACGGGAACAACTGACGCAATTCGTTCCATTTCTTTGCGAAGCTTATCCAGTCAAAACTTACCAGAGTTGTCGTACGCCGTTGTACCGAGTTCGTTTACCAGCAGATTTATATCTGGGGCACGTGGATCGCCAATGTCATCGCAGTGTGTCCCGAGAACATCGCCCGAGGAATA
>JAPOKD010000259.1 GCA_029977825.1 Planctomycetota bacterium
GATCAGCTCTTTCACCCGCTGACAAGCCACTATTCTTACCGCTACTGGCAACGATACCTTCCGTGTCACCACCACCCATGCCGCCCATGCCACCAACGGTGCCCCCGAAACCGCCGCCACCACCAATGCCGCCGCCACCCATGCCGCCGCCACCCATGCCGCCGAAAGCGCCGCCCCCCATAGCACCACCCAGATCACCGCCTACGCCACCGACTACGCCGCCACCATCGGCGCCACGGCCCATCTGTTTTCGTCCACTATGAAACGCGCCATTGGCGAGCCCATCAACAATGCCCTGATCCTGAAACGCTGGCTGATTCGGTTGTTCCGTCTGGCCAGCTTCGCCCAAGTTCGGGCTTACCCGGTTCAACGACTCCGTTCCGCGATAGTACAGGCTGCTATCTGGCAATGCAGTAGCCGCCCGCGTAGCTACTGATTGGCTTGTGGGGTTTGCAAGTCCTGAAGTCGGCATCGACGATGGACTTGCCACAGATTCAAACTCTTTTTCCTGCTCCTCACTTTGCTCAAATCTTCCATTGACGGACAAACGGGAGGCGTCTTCCCCACCAAAGGTCTGTTTCTGGTCCGAGATGCGTCGGCTCTCGCGTTCGCTGGACATGCCCATTTTCGAACCGCTCATATCTGCCTGCATGCTCATGTTTGCATCCATGTCTGCATCAGAATATGCCCCCAGATCCTCACTTAACGACTCGTTCTCGGACAACTCCAAGTCGGCCTTCTCATTCCCCTGCGTGGCTTCCACCTTTGCCTTGGAAGCGGAACCAGATCGCCCAAACCACGCATTCACGCCACCGGAGGCAGAATCACTCGGCATGGCAGTCATCGGTGCAGCAGCAGTTGGAGCCTCTTGCGTCATGGCCGTGTCCGAGACAACGCGACTTACAGTGCCACCATATTGGAGGGCATAGGAAAACCAGACACTTACACAACCAAAGAGCAACAGCAGGCTTGCCGCAGTAACCCACACCCGATACTCCAACAACAGCCGAACCGCCCTCTTCTGGATCATCTCTATTGGGTTCTGGCTTCCCGGTGCTTCAACGACAACGAACCTGTGGCTTACGCCATCCGAAGACACACGCCCACGTGCGGCATGCTCCGTCAAGCTACCGTCATCAGCATCAGTTGCGGATACTATTTCAGCTCCCTCCTGATCCGCAAATAAAGCCAGAACCGTTGATCTCTTCTCGTCACTTAACTTCCATTCCGACTCAATTTTCTCCGTGACATCTTCGTCACTCTGGAATTCAACAGGCACGTCGCCAGCGGCATGCTCCAACAAACCGTCCACAAACCGCATCTGATCCCTGAAATGACGAACATCCGCACGTTCCTCCATCAGACGTTCGAGTTCATCTCTTTCAAAGTCGGACGCTTCACCCAGCAACAATGCTACGATGCGAGCCTCAAGCTCGGGTGCAAGTCCTGAAGGAGTTGATTCATCATTCATGAATTCACGTCTATCCCGAGTGGATGCAATTTTCCAGCCAGCTCTTTGAGGATGTGATGCAGCCGGTACCCTACATTCCCGACACTTAAACCGGTCCTCTCACTGATCTCGCGGTATTTCAAACCGTCAAAAAACTTCAACTGAACCAATTCACGGTCTGATGCTTCAAGTGAGTCGATCGTTTCATGAAGAACCTGTATCGCTTCCAGTTTTGACAACGCACCAACAGGAGTGTCTGTGTCGTTGCTCAGTCCCGCGACCATTGGTGCTGACATATCTACCATTTCGCGTCGATTGTCACGCATGTAGTTGAACACCCTGTTACGAACACTGCGATAAAGCCATGCGCGCGGAGATTCCACCTCGTCCCACTTGACATGCAACTGCAGAAAAACTTCCTGGACAATCTCCTCTGCCACCGCTCTTCTTCGAACCAACGAAAATGCATAACGCAGCAACGGGGTCTCCTCAGATTCAAACAACGACCGCAGCGTCTCTTGTTCAGGACGCTTTTCGTTCGGCGTGATGACTCGCGGAGTCCGATGCAACATAAATCCAGTTGGTTCTATCGGTTGAGATTCGCTTGAAAAGAAGATCTCCTCGCACAATGAGAAGACCCGCGAACGGCGGAGTTATTAGTAAATTCTCTTGTTTTTTTTTGAACTATCCACCGCCAGCCAACGCGGCGAACTTTGCACAACAACAATTCAGCCACTTGCTGGCATGTGCTGAGGTCCCAAGTTACTGGCCCGTGCACCTTCCGACGCTCTTTTTTCCTGCAACAAACCAGTTTCATCTGTAAATCAGAATAGTCAGTTGGCCGGCAGCACCCTGTGTACATTTGAACAACATGCAAAAATACCTAAAGCTGCCTGCGTCTGCCGTGCCAATTGCCCGGAGGTTCGCGTTTCAACACTGATGCTGGGTTAAAGCTGATGCTGACCTGTAGAACAAAGCTCAATGTCCAACTCTTTGTGCATCAATATCACCATCAATATCACCATCAGGGGCTGTTTCTTTGACAAAACAAGCAATCAAGGTCCCGATCACCATCAGACCAACCACAAGTGCGTACCCCCGAAGCTCTTGAGTCCCATCAGGTGTACCATCTTCGGGCACACCCAGCCCGGCCAAATACCCCACCCCTGGCTGTACCACGACCGGCAACAACATGACAATGAAATTCACAAACGCCAACTGAATACCACGCGTATGCCGTGCAGCAAAATCTGCTGTCATCACAAAGGCCAGTGACTGTCCCCCAACGGCAAGACCAAGGACAGCTAACAACACGATTGTTAGCCAGGTCGGTTCGACACCCGCAAACATGAGCAGTGTGGCAGTGCAACACGAGGCACCACCACAGCCCACGAACAGAATTTTTCGGCATCTCAATCGGTCAGCAAGATGGCCGACACCAACCCCACCGATTGCAAATCCGATAAAAACAAGCGTCGTCGCCAGACTGGCCCACTTGGTGGCAAGCCCCGTTTCAATTTCCAGGAATGACACCCCCCAAAGATCACCAATCACCGAGATCGGCAGATAGAGCCCAGCAGCCGCCAGAGAAATAAGCCACAACTGGGGGTTACTTGCGATACGAAGCACCACTGCCAACATCGGTTCCGGAAGCTCGGGCTCGTACCCATCTTCCTTCATCAAGTGAATGAACCAGTCAGGACGACGCGGCAAGAGACACCACAGCAACATGGCAATTGCCAATCCAACGGCTGTGCAAAGAAAAAGTGGCACCTGCCAGCCCCAATCATGAGCGGCAACTGCAAGGGGATACTGTGCTGTACAACCTCCGAGTGTTCCCATCGCAACAGTAATCCCGGGAATGATGCCATGCCGATGGGGTGGAAACCACACCAAAGCCAGATAGACAACACCGAGATAGGCCACCGAGCTTCCAAGTCCTTGAAGAAAACGCCCGACCCCCATCAACACAATGCTGTCGGTCGAGGTCAGCAACAAGCACCCCAGCGCCACAACGACTGCAGCAGGCGTGACCACAACCCGCGTTCCAAAGCGATCCAGCATCCGTCCCACTATCAATTGAGCAGGCGCATAAGCAAGAAAGTACATGGCCATCGCAAACCCAAACTCACCTTCCGTGGCACCGGTCACACTGCGAATGTCACTCTTTAGCACACCGGGCGCAACCCGCGCAAAGAACTCGTAAAAGTAAAATGCCGAAGCAACAAGAAAGAAAATCCAAGGGAGGACACCTGTGCGCGCTTGCCGAGCAACGGTTTGCACATCACCATCAAGACCGCTTGGATTTACTCCGTCTGAATCCACACTGGCTGGTATCACACTGCACTCGCCAAACTTCGAGGAAATCGCCATTTTTTGATTCAGAATTCACAGTCTTGATCTGCACAAGCCAACATTTGCGCATCGACTGAAGAAATCTGCGTCAGCACGGCATCGTTCTGATCACAATTGGCAATACGCCTGCTGCATTCTTTCAGTGTATGCCACAAATTGTGTAGCCAACAGCATCCTCGCGGACCCTTTCTCAACTTGCCTGCCAATTCACGGCAAACATTAAACCCGGGTCCGGCCAGTGCCACCCATCCGACGGCTGCAGGAAACGCTTTCTCATACAAGGCTTGTCATTTTCGGATAAACTGCTGAGAGAACTTACCGTCACGCAAACCCGTGATCTGCCGACACAGAATCATGCTCCCCTTTCCCAATTTGAATCAACCATCATGAGAAGACGATCATTCCTTACTACTGCAGCTACTGTTGGAACTGCAGCCTGCCTCAATCGAGACTCCCTCTTTGCCGTTGAAAAAACAGAACTGAAAAAGGGAGCGACCATTCTGTTTCAAGGTGACTCGATCACTGATGCCGGCAGGAACAAGAAGAACCCTGTTGCGAATGAAAAACTCGGGCGAGGTTATCCCAATCATGCCGCAAAATTGCTGCACGCAGCCCATCCGGATCTCGACCTTCAGATTCACAATCGTGGCATTTCTGGTAACAAGGTGCCAGATCTTGATCGCCGTTGGCAAAAAGATTGCATTGATCTGCAACCTGACTTTCTAAGCATCCTGATTGGTGTCAACGACATCTGGCACCAACTGAATGGACGTTACGATGGCACCGCTGAGACATATCGCGATGGGTTCTCTGCACTATTGGAACGCACCCGAAAATCATTGCCCTCAGTGAACATCGTCATCTGTGAGCCGTTCGTCCTGATGAGCGGTACAGTCAAACAAAACAAGGCCAAATGGTTCCCCGAATTTGACACTCGCCGAGCGTATGCCAAACAGGTCGCTGAAAAAGCTGGGGCAACCTGGGTGCCATTCCAAACCATGTTCGATCAAGCAGTAGCAGCGGGCACAGAACCGGCAGCTTTAGCAGGTGATGGTGTACATCCCACGCAAGATGGCCATGCTTTGATGGCCAAGACATGGCGTGAAGTCGTTGGAATTTAACTCCAAGGCAGTGTTCCTAGCTTATAACACCAGAAACTACCTCTGCTGCACAACCTCAGCACCTCCAGCATGCAGGTGCCGATTACCGTGCAGCAGAAAACACCCATCACGTGCAACAACAAGCGGCCTGGGGGCGTTGCCCTTACTTGTTCAGGAAGCCGCTCGACTTCAACCACGCGTGCAAGTGCTCATTCCACTTCGAAACAGGATTATCAGAGGGCCGCATCCCGTAACCATGCCCACCCTTTGCATAAGCGTGCAATTCGGCGGGCACCCCCTGCTCACGCAAGCGAGCAAACAGCAATGCTGACTGAGCACCACGCATCGAGTCATCCCAGGTGACAGCCATGAATGTTGGTGGTGTATCTTTCGTGACGGTGATCAGTGGACCAAGTTCAGCAACTCGATCGTTGTATTTATCTCCGAGATAAGCTGCATAAATCGGACAAATAAAATCGGGACGGCAGCTAAGATCATCCGCTTCATCAACTCGGTCGTATGATTTTGTGTTGTACTGAACACCGGACATCACGGTGAGGTGCCCACCAGCTGAGAACCCAAGCGTTCCAATTCTACCGGGATCAATCTTCCACTGGTCGGCGTGGTGACGTACGAATCGGATAGCACGTTGAATATCTTGCATTGGCTCCCAGTGAATTCGGTCTGGATTTCGACGGGGCACACGGTACTTCAGAACAAATGCAGTGACGCCAATGGAATTGAACCATTCAGCAACCTCCAAGCCTTCTTTTGGCCACGCCAGAATGTTGTAACCTCCACCGGGACAAATGATGACGGCACACCCACTGGCAATCTTCCTCGGAGCCGGATAAACCGTCACAGTAGCCCGATCAACAAACCGTATCCGCTCTTGCGTAAGCTCCGATTTCAGCTTGGCGATCACTTTTGGAGCCATCTCGACTGATCCCACAGGAAGGTCACCTGGCCATATTTCCAACTCGACATGTTCTTCCGCTAACACACATGAACCGATAAAAACGCAAAAGCTCACAACAAGGGAATGAACACAGGGACTAGTCAAGAGCGGCATGAGAAACCTGCAGGGAATTGGAATATTGGATAGATACCTTCAGACATTGTAATCCTGCGGTATACGATGCGGGTATCACAAAGACGCATCAACTTGCCCCAGCTCAGAATTCTATCGATGCATTCACGCGACCGATTCGCAGTGATCAGAGCACCAACGTCAGTGAGGCCAACAATCCGGCACAACAAAGAAACGCCGTGTCTCAACGTAACCCACGCCCTCCGACTCAAATTGCACAACCAACGGACACCGTTGACTGTCGGCGAAATGCCTGTTCATGCAAAATAAAAAATCATCGAAGGGCATCAAGTGATCGGAAACTGCTGGAGCGTCAATCACTGACAGCCAGTGAGGTTTATCCAAAACCTGATAACGCACGCTCTCAGCCCGCCAAGCTGGATCACCACCCTGCTGCCCAATGTCTGCCTGTCGCAGCCATGATCCATCCAAATGAGTGCATGACAGATGCGGATGCCCCGGCAACTCCCGTTGGTGCATGAGTGGATAGAAAATTCTCCCCTTCACAAATGCCTGTCGCAATTCCACATTTGGAAAGCACTTCTTGCTGCGAGGCAATTGCTGACCAAAGATGCGTTCAATTTTCCGGTCAAGCGTATCGACCGCATTGGGCCCCAAATAATGACTACCCAAGCCATACGATAAGGGGCTGAACAAGTAGAACTTCACTGCCACCTCCCAATGGGTCACGCGATTCTGCTCATCGATGAAAATGAAATCAATCTCGCCCACCGTCCGCTTCTGCTCACGAATCGCGAACGATTCAAACAAAACTTCAACCCTGCGTAGATGGTGCAACCAGTAGGAAACCAAGCCCTCAAAGTACTTGCCCAAAGAACGAACATTCCTGCTGGCCATGAAATCGACAAGGTGCGCTGCCTGAATATCCTGCTCCTTGAGCCCCCAAACATTCGAGTCACAACAGTGATCGCCCGTCGTCTTCAGGAGAGCTGGGCTATTAACGGCCCAAAGCAGATCACGAACCAACTGTGAGGCAGAATTCATTGCGTTAATTATCCCACAATTGAGTTGATCTCTGGCCAGGATTGCTAACAAACACGGTTATGGTTCTCAACGCTGTGTCTGTTATCGTTGTGAGGCAACTAACAGGATTGCCTGGCCAAATGGACACACCATCGTCACATGAATATCTAGCCAGCCAAATCAGTAGGTCCACAGCTTTTGCTGATCATTTGGCCAAATGAAGTCTTGTCAAAAAATGCGTCCCGAGGTCACCGCACGCACCAACTCATGTCGGCGGCATCGCGAAGTAAACCTCACAACCGCGGGCTCCGCATTCCGTTACTTCTGCCTGGCAAGAGCTCAGTTCAAAATTCAGACAAATGCCGACAATCTGGAGGCAAAGAAAAAACGACGTCACCCGAGGGTGACGCCGTTTCGTGCGATTCAACAAGATTGCGAAAAAACTACTGATTCAGCTGTTCTTCGACGACCTCTTTGCTGGCTTTGGTTCCGAGTGCACCCCAGAGGCCGTAAGGACTCTTGGATCCAACACGGGCGCCCCAGTAGTAAACCGACTGGGCGTGCGAGTCACCGGC
>JAPOKD010000390.1 GCA_029977825.1 Planctomycetota bacterium
ACAAAAACGGATCTTGGCTCGATTGCCGCTTATTTGCCTGCCGAGACCATCGTTGTTGTCATCGATCCTCAGGCATGCGAACGAACTGCTGAGGCTTTGATGCAGCGCAGTGGGGACGAAGCCAATTTGATGTCGTTTGAAGCATTGTTGGCGTCATTGGCAGATTTTCGAAGGCTGTCAGGTACCACCCTGGCAGAAGGCACACAAGATGAAGTTGTGGATTTGCATTCCACGACCGCTGATGGCTTTGCATTGTCTCTCGAGGAAACTCGCTCGCGTTTGGACTCCGTCGCCAAATCTGATGAAATCCTGTTGGTGGGGGACACGCCTGCCGATGGCGAACGACTGACGGAGCTGTTGCACGATACTGATGCGGCACGACAGGGTCGTCTGCATCTTGTGGTTGCTGAGTTGAGTGGCGGATTTCGCTTGTCTGACGCCAAGGTGCTTGTTCTGACAGGGGCCGAACTTTTCCATCGAAGCCCTGTCAGACGCGGAAGATCCCGGGCCCGCGGAAAACCGATCAGCAGCTTGATGCAGTTGGAACCCGGGGATCTGGTGGTACATCTTTCCCACGGAATCGGACTGTATCGTGGACTCAAACACATTGAAAAACATGGTCAGCATCTCGAGCATTTAACGATCGAGTTTGATGGTGGAACCAAAATTTATGTGCCTGCTTCGCGAATTGGTTTGCTGCAGCGTTATGTGGGTGGTACGAAGACCACACCTCGACTGGCAAAAATCGGCGGCCAGTCATGGACGCGTCAGAAAAAAGCAGCGGAATCAGCTGTCACTGACATGGCAGTTGAACTGTTGGAAATGCAGGCCGAGAGAACTGCCCGACGCGGGCTTGTGTTTGATGCCGACAACGCATGGCAGCGGCAGTTTGATGCCAGTTTTCCCTACGTTGAAACACCGGATCAAGTCAAAGCGATTGCCACAAGTAAGGACGACATGGAGTCCGGCAGGCCAATGGATCGATTGATCTGCGGAGATGTTGGATTCGGTAAAACAGAAGTCGCGATGCGCGCAGCATTCAAGGCGGTAGTCAGTGGCTATCAGGTGGCTGTGCTTGTCCCTACGACCGTTCTGGCAGAACAGCATTACAATAACTTCAAGAATCGTATGGCTGAGTTTCCGGTGGAAATCAGGAAGCTGAGTCGGTTTTGTACAGCCGCCGAGCAACGCGAGACAGTCAAGGATATAAAGCGAGGTGAGGTTGATATCGTTGTTGGAACGCACCGGGTAGCCAGCAAGGATGTGAGTTTCAACCGTCTTGGCCTTGTCATTGTCGATGAAGAGCAACGATTCGGGGTCGCTGTCAAAGAGCGGCTGAAAACATTGCACAGCAATGTGGATGTGATGACGTTGTCAGCAACACCAATACCTCGAACACTGCATATGGCGTTGGTTGGGGTTCGCGATATCAGTAACCTTGAAACTCCCCCAGCAGAACGGCGTGCGGTCGAAACCCATGTTGTCAGGTGGGACGATAATCTGATTCGTCGAGCAGCCATCAGGGAGTTGAATCGTGGAGGCCAGATCTTCTTTGTCCACAACCGAATCGGCGACATGCATGCGGTAGCGGACCGATTGAAGAAAATTGTCCCCGAGCTGCGGATTGAAATCGGTCACGGGCAGATGGGAGAAGGCGAGCTTGAAAAAGTCATGGTCGACTTCATTGAGCACCGTTTCGATCTTCTGCTTGCGACCACGATTGTTGAAAGCGGATTGGATATCCCAAATGCCAACACGATCTTTATTGATGACGCGGACCATTATGGACTCAGCGATCTGCACCAACTGCGTGGGCGTGTTGGACGTTATAAACACCAGGCGCACTGCTACTTGATGGTCGCTCAACACAAACACCTTTCGCCCGAAGCGACGAAACGACTGCGAGCGATTGAGGAATTCAGTCAGATGGGCTCCGGGTTTGCCATCTCCATGCGCGATCTCGAAATACGGGGTGCGGGCAATCTGCTGGGTAGCCAGCAGAGCGGGCATATTGCGGCCGTCGGTTACGAAATGTATTGCCAGTTGTTGGAAGATGCTGTTCGGCAGGTACAGAACCTGGCTCCAAAACTGTCGGCCGAGGTGGATATCGATCTTCCGGTGGAAGCTTATCTGCCGGAGGACTATGCCCCCGATTTAAGACATAAAATCGACCTGTACCGGCGCATGGCGAAAATCGATGATGCCGCGCAGATTCAGGATATTCGTGCCGAACTTAGAGACAGGTTTGGGCCCCTGCCAGCAGCCGTCAATCGCATGCTGGAACTCGCGGAGTTGAGGCTTGATGCTGCGGCATGGCAGATCGCTGCCATCACGTCAGACGCCAGATTTATCATTCTGCATTACACCAATCGAAGACAGATGGAACGCTTGGCCAGTACCAGTTCCATTGCGATTCGCATTGTTGACCGCCAGCGCGCGTATATCCCCACCAAGGGATACAACATGCAGGTTGATAAGGTGGGAACCAGTTGGCTTCAGCTTGCCCGTGCAGCCTTGCACATCGGTTGATTACTTGTGTTGGCCGTGCCTGGAAGGACCTTGGGTTTACTGCTGGGGTGATCGTCCTTGCGACCGGGCTGACTTGGTGGACCGGTGGACTGTCGTTTGTTCTCTATTGTCCGGGGACGCGACTGGACCAATGCCGTTACAGAGTCTGATTCCCGTTCTTTTGGGAACGGCGTTTTTATCTGAATTGGTCCGCGAATCTGTCTACGATGTGATTTGCGATGGCGAGGGAAGCCGTTGCGGCAGGTGAAGGTGCATTGAGCACATGAATGGAGTGGTGGTTGGCTTCAAATAGGAAATCATCCACCAGTTCACCCGTGGGCGTGACGGTTTGTGCTCTCACGCCCGCCCGCCCGGCTACAAGGTCACTTGGCTTGATACTGGGTATGAGTTTCTGAAGCGCGTTGACGAATGCCTGCTTGCTGATTGACCGGTGTATTTCCCCCAGTCCCATCCGCCAGTGCTTCGCCGCAAGTTTTCGGAATCCCCTGAATGCCAGAGTGGCTGTAAGGTCGTTAAGGTTCACGTCACGCCAGCTGTATCCATCCCGTGCCAACGCTAAAACTGCATTAGGCCCGCACTCGACGCCACCATCGATCATGCGTGTGAAGTGCACACCGAGAAATGGAAACGATGGGTCTGGAACAGGGTAGATTAAGTTCCTGCAGAGTGATTGACTGGTTGGGGCTAATTCGTAGTATTCGCCACGAAACGGCACGACTTTCAGATTCGTATCGATTCCTGCCATTTTGCAGATGCGATCTGATTGCAGACCTCCACAATTGATCAGTTTGCCGCATGGGATTTTGTGTCCCTTTTTACCACGAAGCTCCAGACCATCGCCGACATGCTGGATGTCAACCAGCTCAAAATCCAGTTCGATACGGGATCCCTCAGCGAGTAGCAGTTGAGCCATTTTCTGGCAAACGGAGCGATAGTTGACTATGCCGGTTTCAGGGACATGCAAGGCGGAGATTCCAGCAGCCGCAGGTTCCAGTTCTCTGAGTTGGTCGCTGTTGATCCGCTCGCAATGCACTCCGTTGAGCCCGGCACGCTCCGCGATGTTGTCCAGCCGGGAGAGTTCCGTTTCACTGGTTGCCACGACGACTTTGCCACACTTGTCCCATGCAATCGAGTGTGCGGTGCAGAATTCTTCCATTTCCAGTTTGCCAGCCCGACAGCAAGTCGCCTTTTTTGATCCGGGCTTGTAGTAGATTCCAGAATGCAAAACTCCCGAGTTGTGCCCGGATTGGTGTGTGCCAACAGCGGACTCGGCTTCAATCAGGGTAATTCGCAAATCGGGGTACCGGGTGCGAAGCTTTAGACCAGTGGCGAGTCCCACGATGCCACCTCCGACGATCACAACATCGGCGTGGCTCATGAGGTGGTTCCTGATGCAGTTGGGTTTGGCGTAATCAATGGCGTTGCGGAATGAACGTAGAACAGATTGTAAGGAAACAGGTGCGTTGCCTGTAGGTGCAAACGGGGATGTCGGGCCGCAAGAAGGGGGGAAGGTGCTTTCGGGATAATGTGCATAACCGTTACGAACCTCCTGATAGAGAATGCTTATACGCACGGAAGGGCGCGGTGATGTCTTTGGTGTGTTTGTAAATGCTCATCTTGCGCCCTATGTTTGCGATGAAAGCTGACCATCCGGTTGGTAAAACTCGTCTTTGCGTGTGGGGCACATGTCGCAGGGTATCGTCGGAATTACGCTCGAAGAGCTGTGTGTTGGCACAGTTTGCAAGCACCCGGTCGAGGACCGACGAGGTCTGCTGTTGCTGGGGGCTAACGCCAGCATCACCTCTGATGTGATCAAGAATCTGCGAGATCGTGAAGTCGCAGAATTGAGAATCGACTCGCGTGATGTCGAAGCCATCTGTGTCGAGGATGCATGTCCCGTGGCACTGACGCTCAAACACGAGCGGAAAGAACGGATTGCGAAGGCCACTCCGGTCAAAGATCTGTTGATTGATCGCCATGATGAGCCACTTAGTAACGAGCGTGCCGCGGAGCTCGAAAATGGGATGCTGCTTGCCAAGGCGCACTTTGAGGTCATGCGTGAGCAATTGCATGACAACGTTGTCTTGGCGACGGATGGTTTTGTTGAGATTACGAATAGCTATGCTAGATCAATGGTCGAGGACCATGACCAGACAGTAGGGATGGTTGGTGCCGCGGCACCTTCTTGCGATGTCGATGATCGATCTGTTCGGATGGCAGTGCTGGGTATGGCTGTCGCAACACAGATGGGGCTGACCGGGCAGCAGATACTCGAATTGGGGCTAACAGCCTTATTGCATGACATCGGCTTTACTCTCATGGGCGATGCAGCAAGGAAACCGGTCGAGTTGATGAGCGAAGCCGAGTTGTGGGAATATCGGAAACATCCGATCGTGTCAGTTTCATGCGTTGCTGAGGTGCCACAGGTCTCGGAGGGAATACAGATTGCCATGGAACAGGTACATGAGCAGTTTGATGGAAGCGGGTACCCGCGCGGTGTGAAATCCCATCGAATCCACAACTACGCACGTATCTTGAATGTCGTGGATTCCTATCTCCAGTTGATTTTTCCAACGAACGAACGGCGTGGCATTATCCCTCACGACGCGTTGGGGTTACTGTTGCATCAGGCGGGCCGTGGGTTATTTGATCCGCGCGTGATCAAAGCATTTCTATACATTGAAAGCCTGTATCCGCTCGGTAGCATTGTTGAATTGGCGTCAGGCGAAATGGCACGTGTGATTCGACGGCCCCGCTCTGGATTTGCTGATCCCGTGTTGCAAAGCACTGAGGGACAGCGGATTGATTTGGGCTTGGGAGAAGCGACGGTTGTGCGTCCCGTCTGTGATCCAGAAGTGGATCAGATTCGTTTGTCGCCCAAGGTGCTGGAATCTGTATTGTGGCATCCTTCGCACCCGAAAATGAAAATTGGGTGATCTGATCTGAGTTCGGTCATGCTCTGCTTCCAGCAACTTGCCTGGACCTCTTTTTTGACGCGTTCGTTTCAGGATCCATGTTGGCTGGCCCACTTTCTGTGAGTCTGGTTTTGGCTTGTGTTTTGATTCGACTGGCAGGCTTGAATCGGTACAGTCCTTTTTCGATCTCGGCAAGCCGTTTCACGCTGCTGATACCAAATCGATTATGATGATGAGATCTCGGTTGCCCGTCTCGGGTGGACCTGAATCTCGTACGAATCCAGAAAACAAAAAACGCGATGCATTGGAATCAGATGATGGAAT
>JAPOKD010000724.1 GCA_029977825.1 Planctomycetota bacterium
CCTTCCTTGCTACAGCTATAACTCATGACGTAGCCAATATCGTGTAGCCGATTTCGTGTAGCCAATATTTTGTTACCAGCACCATCGTGAGGTTTGTTCTTGCTACGCGGATGCATGATGAAGCACGCATTGGTAAACGGTTGGGGGGATAGGCTTTGGGAGTGCAGGACGCCACCGGTGTGTCAGTTACGCGCGGGAATTCACTGCACGATCGGACTGGTGGGAGGTTTCCATCCGAACTTCTTCGCTCTCCGGATGATGCTGCGTCGCATGAGTCCAGAGCTCGAGATCCAAAGCTCCAGCAAACCAGAATCTCTGGATTTCAGGAATCGCAGTGCAAAAATCTCCGGGTCAGCGACTCTGTCAGACGAGCAAACAAGCAGACGGTTTTGGACGGTGGCAATCGTTCTTGATGCAGTGTTGGTTCAAGTTATGTCTGCCTAATACAGCGTTTTCCGAGGATTTCGTTTGTTGTTCACGACTCCGAAATGCGTTGGATGGGGTAGAAAAGGGGTCGGGAAAAGAAATGCCTGTACTGATTGAGTAGTTTGTTGAGGACTGCTGGGGCCCGGTGGGTTTGGCAAAACATGAGTTTGGAAAAGCGTCGGCATGTTGCAGATAGGCGGGGGGCTGGCGCACAATACTCGGCATTCACTGCGGTTTACATTCCTTTCTTTTAAATGACAGCGGAGACCCCCCATGGCTCGACCCGTCACTCTCTTTACTGGACAGTGGGCTGACCTACCAATCGAAAAAATGGCTCGCATGACCAGCGAGTTCGGTTACGACGGCATTGAGCTTGCCTGTTGGGGAGACCATTTTGAGGTTGATCGAGCGTTGGCTGAGGATGATTACTGCGAAAATCACCGCAAATTGTTGGACGATGCGGGTCTGCAGTGTCATGCGATCAGTGCCCACCTGGTCGGGCAGGCAGTGTTGGATAACATCGATGAACGCCATGAAGCTATTCTGCCACCCTATGTGTGGGGTGATGGAGATCCTGCAGGCGTCAATGAACGCGCGATTGAGGAATTGAAAAATACAGCTCGTGCCGCGCAGAAATTCGGGGTCGAAGTTGTCAATGGTTTTACTGGAAGCAGCATCTGGCATCTGCTCTATTCGTTTCCCCCAGTACCGCCGTCAATGATTGACGCGGGTTTTGACTTGCTTGCCGAGAGATTCAATCCGATCCTGGATGTATTTGGTGAGTGTGGTGTTCGCTTCGCTCTGGAAGTACATCCCACAGAGATTGCGTTCGATATCTACACCGCCCAGCGTGCTCTGGAAGTTCTCGAGCATCGACCAGAGTTTGGCTTTAACTTTGATCCCAGTCACCTGATTTGGCAGGGCATTGATCCCGTTCAATTCATCCGGACGTTCGCTGATCGTATTTATCATGTGCACGTCAAAGATGCGATCGTAACGTTGGATGGCAAAAGTGGCATTAACGCAAGTCACTTGAATTTTGGCGATTATCGCCGAGGTTGGGATTTCCGAAGTCCGGGGCGTGGCGGGGTCAACTTTGAAGAGATCATTCGCGCGTTAAATGACATCGGGTACGAGGGGCCACTTTCGATTGAGTGGGAAGACAGCGGAATGGAGCGAGAGTTTGGTGCCAGGGAAGCGTGTGAATTCACCAAGAAACTGGATTTCTCTCCAAGCAATCGTGCTTTTGATGCTGCCTTCGATGAAGGAAATTGAAAGATACCCGAAGTATGATAACAATCACCGTCAATGGCCGATCGGTACAGCTGGATGAAACGATGACGGTCGAGCATATGCTCGACCGGGTTGATGTGCCACCTAATTATTTGGCTGTTGAGGTGAATGCGGAAGTTGTTCCTCGAGAGGCTTACACCACTCACCCCATTCAGGATGGCGATCAAGTTGAATTGGTGACATTGGTCGGTGGTGGATGAGTTGTGTGCCGGTTCTGGCTGGTCAATGGCTTGGCGAATCTTGTCTTGTTCCGGCGTCTTCTAGTTTGTTTAACCTGTTCGTTCGATAAACGTAACGACGTGAAAGTAACGCTGTGTCCGTGAGCACGACAGTTAATTCCTCCATTGACGGAGCATCATCGGGCGATTCACCGTTGGTCGTTGGTGGACATACGCTGCAAAGTCGGATGATCGTCGGCACTGGACGATACGACACAATGGCCCAGATGCGTGATTCGCTTGACGAGTCCGGGGCTGATTGTGTGACCGTGGCCGTCAGGCGAGAGCGTCTTTATGACCGGTCCGGACAGAATATTCTCGACTTTCTTGATCTTGATCGATACACGTTGTTGCCAAACACGGCTGGTTGTTTCACCGCAACGGATGCCGTTCGCGCCGCTCGTTTGGGTCGTGAAATACTGAAGACACTGGGTAATCCCGGGGCGGATTGGGTCAAACTTGAGGTTCTTGGTGACAGTAGAACACTGTTGCCAGATCCAGTGCAGACCGTTGAAGCGTGTCGAGAACTGACTGTAGATGGCTTTAAAGTCCTGTGTTACACCAGCGATTGCCCTGTAACTGCCAAACGTCTCAAGGAGGTTGGCGCCGCCAGTGTCATGCCCGCTGGAAGTCCAATTGGGAGTGGGCAGGGTTTGTTGAACAAGAATAATTTGCGGATCATCCTCGAGTATTTAAAAGAGGGCGATCCGGAGTATCCAGTCATTGTTGATGCGGGTGTGGGAACAGCCAGTGATGTAAGTGAGGCTTTTGAGTTGGGGGCTGACGGTGTGCTGCTGAATACCGCGATTGCCCATGCCAAGGATCCTGTGCGCATGGCGAGAGCAATGAAGCATGCGACTCTGGCTGGTCGTGATGCATACTTGGCTGGTCGTATTCCAAAACGGTTGTACGGAACAGCGAGCAGTCCGTCAGAAGGTGTCATCAGCACCAGACCTTACGGAGGCAGTGATGCCTCATGATATGGCGACGAGTTTCTTGCGACGGGTGAATCCAAGGTGCTCGTTCATGCCCTGTCAAAGTCGAAACGGAACGAGCAATTTCGATCCCGGGTATTACTCTCTGATCAAGTGAAGCAATATTCGTGCTGGAATCAAGTGTCGGGTTTCTGCTGATGCTTTTGTCGAAGTCTTTCCCGCGTTGTCTTTCCCGCATTGCTGTGAATCGCTTGATTCCCATGATGCCAATGACCATGCCGGTGGCTTCCTTTACCCCGCCTGCTGCGTGTAGGCCATGGCATAGCTTAAAAACTTCATCAGCCTCACACTGGTTCTCTGTAAACACGTTTCTGTGTAAAGAAGTTTCTGTGTAAAGAATCAGTGCAGTGCGGCCACAACCCAGCAACATTCTTTCCTGTGCAACGTCTCCGCGAGTCATTGCCAAAGCCTGCTGCCTATTCGACTTACTCTTGTGTCACTTGAGCAGCCTAGCGTGTTGGCTGGTTGTTCATGCCTGTTGTGATGAGGCTTTGTGCAGTGCAGTGCAGTTGTGAACGATTCTCACTGGACGTTAAGAAGCGGTGCAAATCCGCAATCAGCAAGCATGATGTCCCGCGGTTTGGAGCCGGCAAATGTGATCTCTTTTACCCGTTGATTAAAGTCACTTTCATGACGGTGGCGGAAATGAC
>JAPOKD010000500.1 GCA_029977825.1 Planctomycetota bacterium
CAATAGCACCATTTTGCCCCTCTACAAAACTGTCGTACATGTGATATGCGGCGACTTCAACGCTGGGACTGGTCAATACAGGCAGGAAACGTTTCACCTCCGACGCATTGTCACCAAGATACGCCAGGTCAGGTGCCGCGATCCTGACTGCCGACAGCCCCGCAGCATCCAAACGCGGGCGAACTTTCTGCTCTATGAATCTAGCTAACTGCAACGGCTCCCAACCACAGGTCTGGGTACCAGGATGAGACCAGTTTGATTCGTTTTGTACCGCGAGTACTGCGACCTTGGCTCCCCACTTCTGATACTGCAGCACACGAGCAATCATTTCATCGGCCCACTCATCTTCCCGGGATGGTTTCAAGCGGAACTGCTCGGCTCCGTTGACGTCAACAATATCCAACCAATAGTCATGGTCCGGATACGTTGCTGAACGCGGCTGCCAAAAGGTGAGCAACACTTGAAGATCAGGATTGATTCTGATGGCCCTCTGCAAGACGTCCCGATTTCGTTCAGCATCACCATTTTTCGACACTTCCCCTTGAAGGCGGAGGATATTGACATTCAGTCCATTGATTGCCGCGTCCAAAGCGGTGTCATCTGCGTTGACTCCCCAGAATGCGATGGAACCACCAAATCCGTCAATGCTCTGACGGATGCGATCCTGCTGCACATCAAGCTTGATCACGTTTCGAGATTTGATATTTCCAGAAACCGCTGCATGACTGACAGGCGGCGTCATCGTTGGCTGCAACTTGGCTTCTGATACAGATGCAACGGCCAGTGCATTCTGATCTGCCCGACCAGCACTTGACTGCTGTTGCCGTAACGCTGGCTTTCGTGCCAAGTCAATTCTAAGGGCAAGCCGTTCTTGCCCACGAGCCAACGCGTCAGCGTGCTTAGGGTCATTCACAAGATTAGTGACTTCACCAGGGTCACTTTTGAGGTTTGTCAGAACCCTTGCTTTGACCTTCTCTGCGTCATCACGCCATTCCGTATAACGATAATTTCCAAACCGCAAACTGTGCCCAAGCATTTTATAGGCTGGATAGGAACTGTAAGCGTCATACCGGTGCCCGGATTCCGGTTCCGTTAACAGAGTCCGAAAACTACGCCCTTGACAATGCCCCGGAACTGGAACGCCTGTCAGATCACATAGCGTGGGATAAAGGTCTATCAACTCGACCAGTCGTTGAGTCGGTTCCGATTGAGTCAGTCGTGGATCACGAATGATCAGAGGTGTGCGCGTGTCACATTCAAAATTTGTATGTTTGGTCCAACTACCATGATCGCCTAGTTTCCAACCATGATCACCCCACAGCACGACGATGGTGTTGTCGGACAGACCGGTCTGCTCAAGAGCATCCAGTACCCGACCAACACAGGCGTCTGCATAACTGGTTGATGCAGCGTAACCATGCAGTAGGCGGGAATTCAGTTCATCAGAAAAATCAGCTGGCGAATCACCCTCAAAATCACTGTACTTGTGCATCTCATGAGCCATTAAATTGGCCGCGTGCTCGGGATACCCGTTCGGAATCGACTGATTCGGTGGCATCACGAATTTTTCGCGTTCATACAGGTCCCAATATTTTTTTGGCGCGACAAAGGGCAGATGTGGTTTCGCGAAACCCACCGCCAAAAAGAATGGTTGCCCATCAGCGGAAGCGAGGTCCTCAAGAATTCGCGTTGCCTCTGCAGCACGCTTGCCATCCATGTAAGTGTCATCATGCACATCCGCCGACTCGGTAAGCGGTCCTTTAGCTGGATCCCTTGCATCGCCAACTTTCCCCTCGGCACGAACGCGAGCCAACGTCTTCAGATTTTCAGGCTTGGCATAATCCGCAGCAGAAACATCCACCCAACGACCCCAGTTCCCGGGATCGACTCCACCCCCACTGTGTCCATGGTAGATCTTACCCAGACCAATCGTCTGATATCCCTGCTGACCAAAATGCTGATTAAGTGTCAACAGTTCCGGGTGGCGATCGCGCCAGCCGGAAACATGAAATGTCTGTTCCCCGGTTCGCACGGGGTAGAGACCACTCATTAGTGATAAACGCGACGCGCCACAAACCGCTTGCTGACAATAGGCCTGATCGAATCGCACACCTGAAGACGCGAGTCGATCGATATTTGGCGTAATCGCTTCAGTACCATAGGTTCCTAACTCCGGCCTTAAATCATCGACGGCAATGAACAGCACGTTGGGCCGACGTTGCTCAGCAGCTTTCATCGAATCTGGCTTCACAGCTTGAGATGGCACACCTGAATGTGGCACACCTGAGTGAGGTACACCTGAGTGAGGTACACCGGAATGAGGTACTCCGGAATGAGGTACTCCGGAATGAGGTACGCCGGAATGAGGTACACCGGAATGTGGTACGCCTGATTGCGGTACGCCGGAATGAGGTACACCGGAATGCGGTACTCCCGAGTGAGTTCTCTTCGTGTCCACCGCCGACGCAATCAACGGATTCGACCTCGACTGCGACCGCGTCACCAAGGTTCGAGGCTGCCCCAGATCAGCCGACGCTCCTCCTACTCTCACCAGGTACTTTCCTGACGGCAAACCTCGATTCAGCGACGCGTCATGAAACGACAGGTCATCTGCTTGAATTTGAAAAACAACCGTTTGACTCTGGCCTGGCGCAAGAGAAACACGGCGGAAGCCTTTCAATTCCAAGCCAGGTCTTGCAATATCGAAAGATTCCCCCGCGACATAAAGTTGTGCAATCTCAGTTCCCGCGCGCTGCCCCGTGTTAGTGACCTTGACCGTCGCCTCGACGATTTCTCCCGGATGAATTTCAGCAGCGGACATCTGCAAGCTGCCATATTTGAAAGTGGTGTAGCTAAGGCCATGTCCGAACGGGTAGACCGCATCACGCCGTGAATCGAGGTAATCAAAAACCTTCGCGCTTTCCTGCTGACTGTAATGAACAGGCAGATGCCCCACGCTTCGCGGCCAACTGAGCGTCAACTTTCCTGAGGGGTTGGTATCACCGTAGAGAATTTCAGCAGCCGCAGTTCCTGTTTCCTGACCTGCATAATGCGCTGTTAATATCGCTGGTATTCTGTCTCCCAGTTCATGCAGCGTCACTGGTTTGCTGTTATTCAGCACGAGAACGACCGGCTTGCCCGTCGCCAGCACGGCCTCAGCAAGCACACGTTGCGATTCGGTCAAATCCATCGTAGTACGATCACCAACGTGGTTTCCTCCCCACGCCTCACGACCAAGCAGTACGTTTTCCCCAAGGGCAAGAATTACGAGATCAGACTGCTTGGCAACTTCAACTGCTTCGGCAATCAGTCCTTGATTATCTTTCAGGGTCGCAAACTTGACTTCATTGACATAACGCCAGTTCGCATAGGAATCACCTGCATCATTGAGTGCGATCTTGCACCCCTCAGCATGCACTACCCTGGCCGCGTTTCCCAGACGTTTACGGAGTCCCTCAAGCAGAGACACTGTCTTCAGTGGTCGTCCTGAATAGTTACCGAGTCGACACACATCAGCATTGGGACCAATCACAGCAATCGTGCTGTGATCCCCCGGAGTTAACGGCAATATCTGCCCTTCATTCTTCAGCAGGACAATTGACTGCCGCGCCGCCTCACGACTCAGTTCACGTGCAGCTTCAGAATTGGCCAATGACTTTGCCAGAGGGACATCGAGCTTCATGGGCGCTTCAAACAATCCCAATCGGAATTTCAAGTCCAGCACTTCAGCAACGGCTTGATCAATCAACTTTTCATCGACGCTTCCAGATTTGACCAATTCAGGTAAATGCTGGAATCCAAAATTGTTTGGAAGCTCCATTTGCAATCCAGCCTCAAGTGCCATGCGGCCGGCATCCGCATCGGACTTGCCAATTTTCTGGTAGCTGCGAACAAGGTCGATACCCTGATAATCACCAACGGTGAGCCCCTTAAACCCAAGTTGTCCACGCAACACGTCACCCAGCACCCAGCCATTGACGTGACAGGGTACGCCTTCCACTTCATTGAAGGCCGCCATGACCGCAGCAGGTTTTGCATTCTGAATCACATGACGAAAAGGTACGACCTCCGTATCCAACAACTCACGCTGTCCATGCACATACGGCGAGCGGTTTCTTCCACCTTCTGTTCCGGCATAACCTGCAAAATGTTTTAGGGTCGCCGCCACATGGCTTGGGGCGATTTTTCCATCTGCTGATCCCTGCAGCCCGCGGACCATTGCGGCCCCAAGGCGGCCCACCAGATAAGGATCCTCTCCGAGTGTTTCGTCGACCCGTCCCCACCTCAAATCGCGGGCGACATCAAGGACAGGGGAAAGGACATGGGAAACGCCCCGCGATCGAGCTTCGCGACCCGCTTGAGAATAAACCTGCCGCATCAGATCGACGTTCCAGGCACAGGAAAGTCCAATCGGCGTTGGAAAAGAATTCGCCTCAAAACGCATGAAGCCGTGAGCTGCCTCGTCGTGAAGAATGGCAGGAATCCCCAGTCGGGTGTTGTTTCGGAAGTGTTTTTGCACAGCGGCATAAAGGCGTGCATCCTCGTCAATCGTGAGGTTGTGCAAAGGGCCTAATTCGCCGATCCCCTGGGGACATTTTTCCGCGAAGAACCCACTTCTAAAAACTGCACCCGTCTCCCGAAGCTTTTCTTCACCTGGATCCCACCAGCCCGTGATCTGCGCGACTTTCTCCTCGAGCGTCATTCTGGCAAGTAGATCCGATACCCGCTCCTGCACAGGCAAGTCAGCGTTTTGATAAGGCAATTCCCGCTTGGGGACTGGCACAGAATGCGGATCAGAAAACCCAATCTTCTCAAATGGTTTATCAATGGCGTTGATAAACATCGGATCTGCCATGCGTTCCAACCACCTCCGTTTCAATATGGGAGCATTTTCCAATTTCGTTTGCCCCCAACCATCCCACATGTCCTGCGA
>JAPOKD010000190.1 GCA_029977825.1 Planctomycetota bacterium
AACTGCGTTGCCAAAAAGTCCACCCTCGTAGTGCTGCGTTGGCCCAAAACGAACTGCCATCCCGGTGAGCTCGGCGAGTCTTCGGGCCTGATGGACGCGACCGGAACGCTTCACACCTACGTCGACCTCCTGTAGTGCGACGAAATCAGGACGTGAATCATTGATCACTCTTGCCAGACGCTCGACGTCATAAGTGCCATCGGTTCCCTGACCGTAATGGATGTTGTAGCAGAGCACACGAATGGTTTCGTTGGCAGTGCTATCACGAAAGGTGATGGTGATCGCGATCAGCGGAATGGCAAGCCGTAGGATACTGAAAGAGGGTACTAATCTTTTCATATTTAGCTGACGGGTTTGCGTTGTGTATGAAATTGACCCACGATCCTTATGTGAAAGCGAAGATCGTGATAGTCCGCTTCACGTCATCATGAGACACATGAAAGCAGACCGTTCGTATTTCAGCTTGAAGCACTGGTGCCGGTTCCGAGGTTGTTTGCCGGTGTTTGTGCTTACAGGTGCTGTTTGCCACCCAGTGAGTGTGGGCCGCATCAAGGCCGCATCAAGGCCGCAGTATAGCGGCGATTCCAACCCCTTTGCGAAGTTGGTGGCATTGGATGACAATTCGTCCACGAATCCCCCTTTTGCAGACGCCGCTTGTGAACACGCTCGCTGAAACCATTTGTCGAATTACCGGTGCTGAAACAGTCGTTCTTGGCGATGTGATTCAGAGTTTGTGGAGTGGATACGGTGTCATTCAGCGTGCCGACTTGTGCGGCATGCAATCCCCAAGCGGTGATACTGACGTTCCCGTGGTCATCAAACACATTGACATCTCCCGTGCCCGTGCGAATCCCCGAGGATGGGCGAGCGATATTTCACATCAACGTAAAGTCCGGTCCTATCAGGTCGAGAAAACGTTTTACGAGGGTTTTTCTGAGCAATGTAAACGGCGATGTCAGGTTCCCACGTTTCTCGCTGCCGACGAGATCGAAGACGAGGGCGGTTGGGTCATCGTTATGACGGACTTGAACTTTCAGGGATTCGATGGAAGGAAGAGTCACGTCAGTCAGCGGGATGTGCATGCGTGTCTTGCTTGGCTTGCAGATTTTCATGCCACCTTCATGGGAAATACTGCAACCGGGTTATGGCCCGCCGGCACGTATTGGCATCTGGAAACTCGCCCGGATGAACTTGATGCGATGCCTGAAGGTCGTCTCAAAAACTCTGCCGAAATGATTGATCGACGTTTGAATGAGGCGAGGTACCAGAGTCTTGTGCACGGTGATGCCAAAGTTGCGAACTTCTGTTTTTCAGAAAGCGAGCCCGATTTTGTCGCCGCTGTTGACTTTCAGTATGTGGGACGCGGTTGTGGGATGAAGGATGTTGCTTACTTCATCAGCAGTTGTCTCAGCGACGAGGCAGCAGCCCGACAGCAGGAATCGTTGCTGGGTTTTTATTTTGAGCAGTTGCGGGTGGCACTTTCTGGCCGCAATTCTGCCATCCATTTTCCGGACCTTGAGTGTGAATGGCGAGAATTGTATCCCTTCGCTTGGGCAGACTTTTGCCGCTTTCTTGCCGGCTGGTCACCGGGGCACTGGAAGTTGAATTCCTACAGTCAGCAGATCACGCAGTCAGTACTCGAAAATATTGGTCGGACCTGATGCATCGCTGATGCAACGGTGGCATGCTTTGCTTGCGGGTGGATTGCCTGGCCGCCCGAATCGTTTTCAACTCCTGTTCCAAGTACGTTCATGTGAAGTAGCGATTGGGCAAATGCTGGTGTTAGAATGGGAGCGATTGATCATGAGGACGTTTTGAAAGTCAGTTTGGCTTGCATGACCCGAAAAAGCTGTTTGCCCGGGATCATTTTGCCAATCATTAACCCGGATAATGAAACATGTGTCGTTTGCTGATCACGCTCTGTCTTGGGCTTGTTGTTCTGCCAATCGCTGCTGCTGAGAAGCCGAACATCATCATGATTCTTTGCGATGATGTCGGCTTTGAATGCTTCAGTGCCTATGGAAGCCGAGAGTATTCAACGCCGCGTCTTGACGCACTGGCATCCGACGGCGTTCGCTTTGACAATTGTCACTCCACACCGCTGTGCACACCCAGTCGGGTCAATCTGATGTCGGGCAAGTCGAATGTGTTCAACTACTTCGACTTTGGTATCTATCCTGAGGGCGAGCCCACGTTTGCCAACTATTTCAAAGGGCACGGCTACACAACTGCCGTGGCAGGCAAGTGGCAGTTACTGACCTCTCAAGGAGGCATTACACCTGAACAGGCCGGCTTCGACACTCATTGTCTTTGGAACATCCCTGGTGGAGGTCGTGATCGATACTGGAATCCTTCGTTAGTTCAGGACGGGAAGTTGCTTGATTTGCCTGACGGAGCTTATGGGCCTGACATCACGACCAATTTCCTGATCGACTTCATCAAAATCAACCGGGAACAACCGTTCCTTGCCTACTTTCCCATGATTTTGCCTCACAATCCGTTTCTGGTGACTCCCGACAGTATCGATCCGAAGTCGACAAACCCTAAGAACAACTTTGTCGATATGGTTCAGTACATTGACAAGAATGTGGGGCGTCTTGAAGACACGTTGAAGGAACTGGGGCTGCGCCGGAACACGCTGATCATTTTCACGGGTGACAACGGGACCAATTCGCAACTGACCTCCGAGTTGAATGGCCGACAGATCCGTGGTGGCAAGGGTTACACGCACGATTATGGGACTCATGTGCCGTTGATCGTGAATTGGCCCGCCCGTGTCCCGGGTGGGAAAGTGAACGAAGACCTGATTTGTTTTTCTGATCTGTTCCCAACGATGGTAGAGGCGGCAGGCTTGCCCGGAAAAAAAATCTCTGACGGCGATGGATGGAGTTTTTGGCCGCAGTGCCAAGGGAGGCAAGGACGGAAACGCGACTGGATCTACTGTTACTATTTTCCCCGTCCCTCAGCCGCAAAGTACAATGACAAATACAGTCACTATGAGGTGAGGTTTACAAGGGACAAACGTTATAAGCTTTACGATAACGGAGACCTGTTTGACACGGTAAAGGATGTGAACGAGAAACATCCCATTGCCGTTGGTCTGGCTGGGCAACCCGCTGAATTGGCCCGTGCCATGTTGCAGAAGGCGCTGGACTCTTTTCCCGCTGAGGGCCGTAATGCCAATCGCAGCAAGAAGTCTGTTAAGAACAGGAACTAGCACGAGCTCTGAGACAATCCCACTGGGCCTCCCAACGGCATTGCCAACGGTGCACGGTGGGCTCGGATCCGCCGTGTGCGGTGACAATGTGCGATGTAGCCAACACCCGGGCAAGCGTTGATACGATAATGCCTCTTCGATCCTGCTTTTTGCCGATCAACCTCCCCTGTACTCCCCCTCCCCACACTAGCTCATGATCGACCAGTTCGTGTTTTACCGATTAGTCTTCAACCGATTATCGCTACTCGTGATTCTCACCGTCTGGTGTGCAGCAGGTGTGAGTTCGTCTTCTGCGGCCGGACCGGAGCAGCCGAACGTCTTGTTGATACTTTCTGATGATCACAGTATTCCGCATGTCAGTTGTTACGATGATGAAAACACAAAGCGTTTCAACATCACTCCGAACCTTGAGCGGTTCGCGGAACAGGGGATGCGGTTTGATCGTGCTTACACGTCTGCTCCACAGTGTGCGCCATCACGCATTTCGATTTTTACAGGGCGATCGCCTGTTGACCTCGGTGTGACTCGCTTCGCGCAACCACCACGCGGCGATGTTCGCTTTTTCACAGATGTGCTGCGTGAGGGTGGTTATTGGGTGGGGTTGGATGGCAGGCATCAGCACCTCGATGGACGTATTCGGGAAGCTGAGCACATCGATCGCACCCTCCGGGAAGCTGGGATGCAGAGTCTTGATCAGCGGTTCGATCACTTCGTCCGATCGGCAAGTACCAAGGGTGAAGCCTTGTCCGGGGTGGCTGATCGTGTTGCCGCTGCGTTTGATAAAGTGCCTGAAGACAAACCATTCTTTCTCTATTTTGGCTTCAATCAGCCGCATCGGAAGTTTGCAGTGAATTTTGACGGGATTGATCCGAACCTGTTAAAGCTTCCCGACGACTGGCCTGATTTACCTGAGGTGCGCGTCGATTATGCCAGGTATCTCGCGTCGGTTCGCGAGCTCGACCAGGGGTTTGGAGAGATCATGGAACTCGTGAAGACTCGTGGTATCGAAGACAATACCCTGGTCATCTTCATGGGGGACAATGGTGAAGCGCTGTTGCGAGGGAAAGGTTGTCTGTTGGACCGCGGTACTCACGTTCCCCTCATGATCCGATGGCCGGGCCGGGTTGAGCCAGGTTCCGATTCTGCTTCACTCGTGTGTGGCACCGACGTCGGCCCAACGATACTTGCCGCTTGTGGTGTGAAACCATTGGAAAGCATGACCGGAATCAGTTTTCTGCCACAATTACTTGGGGAGAAGACGGCAGGACAGCGATTTGTATTTGCTGAACGCGGTTGGCACTGGGGGCCGATCACGCGTACTGATGGATTGGATCTTTCGCGTTCTGTTACTTCGGAGCGGTACCGCTATATCTACAACGCATTGCCCAACCGCAGTTACACACCCGTCGACATGTCAGGCAAAGATACCTGGAAAGCGATTCAGGCGGCGCATGCAGCGAAACAGTTGTCGCCGTTGCACGAGCGATTGTATTTTGCGAATCCTCGGCCAGTCGTTGAACTATACGACTTGCGCAATGATCCGTTGGAACTCAATAATCTGACAGGGAAAAAAAGAATCGCCGAAATCGAGCGGAGTCTGCGTGAAGAGCTCGAAAGCTGGATGATTCGCGAGCATGATTTTCTGCCGTTGCCAACACATGCCCTGCAGAATGAAAAGTAGCAGAATGAAAAGCAGGGTTTGCTCATTTGCCCGTTTTGCAAACCAGGTTCGGCTGCAGTCTGTGATCATTGGTTGCCGTGTTCGACCGTCAGCCAAACGACGGGTATTCAGCGACTGCTGAGTTGATCATGTAAACTGCCCGTTGGCATTCCATTCCAGCAAAGCTGGATTGTTGCTGATGCTGGAATCAGGAGTTGGGAGTAAGAGTTGACCAGACGAGAAATCGACCAAAAAGCGGCAATCATGATTGTCATCGAACAGCTTGGTAACATTCCGCCGGGCACAAAATGTTCTGCTGTTTTCTTCGATGCGCAGAGGATTGGTCGTGAAAAAGAGTTCTACGCAAAGCTGTACAGTGAGAACGGGGTGCATGATCTGGAAGTCCTTCGTGCGATGGTTGCCGCGAATGTCCCAGACGACCCCTATTGGCTGGTCTCCCTGAAATCCAGTGGTGGTCCCCTTGGTGAGGTCACTCATCTACACAGAGTCGACGATCGAACCGGCAAGATGCTTCCAGATCCTGCGTAGCCAACAGCAACTTCAGGTTCGTGCGTGCATTCAGGTCTACTTGCATTCAGGTTCAGTTGCACTCAGAGGATGCATCGTGCGCGCCGTTACACGGTGGCAGGAAGGTCAGACGGTTGAATGTGGGATATTGGCAAGGTTGTTGGTTTCTTCAGTGATCCTCGCTGTGGTTCGGTCCTGGCTGTGTTTCCTGTGTTTCAGTAAACCGCTACGATACTGCCGTCGCCCATTGCCAAGATCAGGGATCATTCGCTTGTTGAGTGAAACGTCATGAAAGCCGCCAGAATCAGCGAACTGAAAAAAGAGCTCGCTAAGCTTAATCACGATGACCTGCTTGATGTTTGTGTTCGGCTGGCAAAGTTCAAAGTTGAGAGTAAAGAACTGCTGACTTACTTGCTGATGAAGGCTGACGATGAAATTGGTTACGCTGATGAGTTGTGTGATGAGATTGATGTGAATTTGAATACGCCGGGTCGAATCCACAAGAAGACGCTGAGAAAAATTGTTCGTTGGATGGACAAGTCACTGCGATTCTCGGGTGACAAAGAGACTGAGTTGCAGGTGAGAATCCACTTTTGCCGGCGGATTAAAGACAAACGGATCCGATTCGGTGGTTGCCGTGTCAGTGAGAATATGTATGCAACGCAACTGAGGAAGATTGACAAAGCGATTGAGAAGGTGCATCCAGATTTGCAGTTTGATTACAATCAGCAACTCTCGGAAATTACCGCCCCGGTTTATCATTGATGGTTTTAACAGGGGGGCGTCGCGGCTTTCAGTTTTGTTGCGGCGGAAGTCACCGCTGGTCGCAGGGGATTTGTTAAACTTCTGATCATCGTCAATCGCAATGACGCGGGCCATCGTAACGACGCGGGCCATCGTAACGACGCGGGTTGGAACGGCGATGAACCTAAGGTACGCGTCAAAGATCCGATCACCAGATGAATGAATGTCAGCACGCATGATTCGTCAGCTTTTGATTCCAGTGCTTGAGCCACAACATGAATAAGAATGGATTCGGGCAATTTGCCACCCTGCTGATTGGGCTGCTGATCGTGAACCTGCTCTGCGTTGCACCGGCATACGCGAAAAAGGGTGAAACCGATTGGAGTCTTGGACCAACCGGGGCAAGAGGTTTGATCGATGCTTGGAAGCATACGTCCGACGCTCGGCGTATCGTGATCACTCGAGTTGCGTCCGGATCCCCCGCTGCCGGTGTCCTGAATGTGGGGGACGTGATTGTCGGTGTTGGCGGCCAGAGTTTTGAAGATGATGCACGTATCGCGTTTGCTAACGCGATCACGCGAGCCGAGCAAGAAGAGGCTCGCGGGGTGTTGCGTCTGGTGTGTCTGCGTGATGGTGTGCGAAGAACGGTTGAAGTTCGGCTTCCCGTGATGGGAACCTACAGCAAGACAGCACCGTATGCTTGCAACAAGTCAAAAGTGATTTTCAATCGTGGTTGCGAAGTCATTGCCAAGCGAGGCATGCGAAGTGTCTCAATACCCAACAGCATTAACGCACTCGCGCTGCTGGCAAGTGGTGAAGCAAAGTATCAATCACTGCTTTCTGGTTACGCTAAAAAAGTTGCCAGCTATCAGGTGGGCCCTATGGCAACGTGGCACTACGGTTACGCAATCACGTTTCTTGCGGAGTATGCCCTTGCGACTGGTGACCGTTCGATCATGCCAGGGCTGCAGCGTCTGGCATTGGAGGCGGCACGCGGTCAGAGCAAAGTGGGGACTTGGGGACATCGATTCGCGATGCCGGATGGACGTGTGGGCGGCTACGGGTGCATGAATTCTCCCGGAATCCCTTTGACGATTTCGTTGGTGCTGGCTCGCGAGGCCGGTGTGAAAGATCCAGCCATTGATCTTGCGATCTCAAGGTCGGCTCGGTTTCTCAGGTGGTATGTCGACAAGGGAGCCATTCCCTATGGCGATCATGCACCGTGGCCCGGGCATGAAGACAATGGCAAGTGCTCCATGGCCGCCGTGCTTTTTGACTTGCTTGAAGATCGTGAGGCAGCAGAGTTCTTCGCCAAAATGAGTACCGCTGGGTACGACGAGCGAGAACGCGGTCACACCGGAAACTTCTTCAATATTCTGTGGGCCATGCCCGCTGTGTCTCGCTGTGGGGCGTTGGCCACCGCGGCCTACTGGAGCGAGCAAGGTTGGTACTACGACCTGGCACGTCAACCTGATGGCAGCTTTCGTTATCAAGGTTCACCGGCTGGTGAAGAGGAGCACGGTTCGTACAAGAATTGGGATAATACGGGAACGTACCTGCTGGCGTACGCTTTGCCGTTAAGGAGTCTTTATCTCACAGGAAAGAAGCGGTGTTGCGTACCGGTCTTGAAAAAAGCTGAAGTGGAAGAAGTGATTGCCGCCGGGCGCGGCTATTTTTCGACAAAAGAAAACGATCGCTTCCGGTACAAGGCCCGCGCTGAAAGTGTGTTGATCAAAGGCTTGTCGAGTTGGTCACCGGCGGTTCGGAAACGCTCGGCCGTGGAACTTGCGAGTCGCGGCGGCAATGTCCAGGCAACCTTGCTCCAACTCGTTGCATCCAATCATCGCTATTCTCGCTACGGCGCAGCCGAGGCATTGGGGCATGTTGGTCGAAAGGGGGATTCTGCTGACTGTGTATCGGCATTGCTCGAGGCTTTTGATTCCGAGGATCTGACCCTGCGAATAATCACGGCAGAGGCTTTGGCGCGAATTGGTCAACCAGCCCAGGCGGCCGTTCCAGCAATGCTGGAACGTCTGGCAAGTCCAGACCGGGAGCACGATCCACGAGGCATGGAGCAACGCTTTCTCTGCTTCAGTCTGTTCAACCGCCGCGGGGGGTTGATCGGAAGGTCGCTTGATGGAGTTGATCGCGGGTTGCTGCTTCGAGCGGTTTGCGTCGGGCTTCAGAATGAGGATGGCCGAGCACGCGGGAGTCTTGGAACCGTTTATGCAAATCTCAATTACGATGAAATCAAGCCATTTCTGCCTGCCATTCATCAGGCAATCGTCGAGCCCGCACCGAGCGGAATCATGTTTGCAAGTGGAATCCGGCTCAGTGGTGTCGAGCTACTTGCCAAGCACCGAATCCGGGAGGGCATGCCGCTCTGCATCCAGATCATGGAAATTGACAAGTGGGGCAAGAAAGATCGAATCAAAAGATGTTTGAAAACGCTGGAATCGTACGGCTCGGCAGCCAAGTCGATCCTGCCAGAGTTGCGACAACTTGAGAAAGACTTGCAAGCTCATCGCGAGTCCCGGATGCTG
>JAPOKD010000702.1 GCA_029977825.1 Planctomycetota bacterium
CAACAGCTTTGAGCGAAGTGTCAGGCGGATGGCTAACCGTTTGGCAAAGCTGAGTGAAATTGACCACGAAATTCTTACAACGCTTGAACCTCAGGACATTGAGGTTGCGGGGGTCACAGAGAAGCATCTGACCGCATTGGCTGAAGAGCCCGGGTCCGTAAGGGTCAAGTGTTCAGGTTGTGACGCAGCTCAGGTCGTCGATGATCAGCTATTGGGGACGGAACTGAAGTGCAATTTCTGCGAAGAGTCTTTTGCTGCCAAGTGGGGTGAACCCGTCATGACCATGCCTCAGGCGAGTGATGACGTACCAGAGGGGTCCAATGATTCATCTGGCAAGACGGCGGGACGGGAAGCATAACTGTATTTGACGGGGCCATTTGCCCACGCAGCGTTAATCTGGCTTCATCGGGAAGTCACCGGAACGAATTTCCACGTTCTGGCCG
Organism: Planctomycetota bacterium; assembly: GCA_029977825.1. Classification (GTDB taxonomy): domain Bacteria; phylum Planctomycetota; class Planctomycetia; order Pirellulales; family Pirellulaceae; genus Rubripirellula. The sequence continues at coordinate 444 of JAPOKD010000702.1, forward strand.
GATGGGCAGGATCTGTCAGCAAGTGCGAGGAATTCATTACCGCCCATGTTGTTGCTGCTGGTGTAACTGGCTGGCGTGATTTCCCGCGTGCCAATAAAGAGCGGAAGGCACTTGCTTTTTGGGTTGGGCTGCAAGCAAATCTTGTGGATCCAGTCTCGGAATGGCGTTCCCGAAACTGCTGATTGCTGTGCCGCCACCGAGTCTTGAGTCGGTGCGGTCTTGCACGCGACCCTGTACTTAAACCACTGTGAAGTATTGCTTGGCTCGCGATGCATCTAGCGCTTTACGCGTGCGTTTCCTTGCCAGATGCTCCAGACTTGATCTTCGTCAGCAGGTTGTCCGTAGTCGGTGTACATGGTTGCAGCGAGTGCTCCGGTAGCCCAGCCAAATTGGGTGCACTTTTCAGCTTCCCACTGCTTGAGGACTCCGTACAGCAAACCGCCAACAAATCCATCACCACCGCCAATTCGATCAAGCACTCCGATTTGTCTGGGTTTAACGACGTGCCAGTCATCGCCGCTGGAAACGATGGCGCCCCACATGTGGCTATTGGCACTTTCAACTTCCCGTAGCGTGGTTGCGAACAGGCTGGCACCAGAGTATTCCTGCTTCACCCGCTGGATCATCTCTTTGAAGCCATCGATCTTGGCGCTGATGTCTTCTCCCCCGGCTTCCGGGCCCGCAATGTCAAGGCAAAGTTGGAAGTCCTCTTCGTTGCCGATAAGGATGTCAGAAAGGCTGGCGATCTCTTTGAATGCTGCTGACAGTTCAGCTTCACGTCCGCTCCAGAAAGACGCGCGATGATTGAGGTCAAAGGATATTCTGGATCCATGTTTCTTTGCGGCACGGGCGATCTCGAGACAGAACTGACTGGCGTCTTCGGACAGGGCTGCAATCAGGCCGGACATGTGCACAATCTTGGCTCCATCCTGCGCAAAGATGCGTTCCAGGTCAAAGTCCTTGACGTTCAAATGTCTTCCCACTTCGCCCGCGCGGTCATTCTGAACTCTTGGGCCACGTGTTCCCCAGCCACTGTCAGCCATGTTGATTTGGTGCCGAACCCCCCAAGGTGTGTCCTGGTCAAATTCCGGGCCTTCGTAGTCCATGTGACGGCGAGCGAGATCATCTTTAATGAAGCGTGCGACCGGGCTGTCTTTCACGAAGGCAGTCAGGATCTTTACCGGAAGACCAAGGAAGGACGACACGCTGCCGACGTTCGACTCGGCACTGGTCGCCTGCATTTTGAAAGTATCGCTGCAGTGAAAAGGCTGGTGGTCCACGGGGGTCAAACGTGTTCCCATGCTGGTGGGGATGACCAGAGAGTATTTGGCGTCGTTACGAAGTTCGATCATTTATCTGTACCTGTAATTGGATTGATGTCGATTGACGGTTGTTGTTTGTATGAGGTTGAGGAGAGCACTGGGGTACTGGAGCACTGGAGTACTGGAGCACTGGGGTACTGGAGCCGCCGCGGTGCAAACTCATGGATAGCATTCAGGTCGTGTTTCGTGTTCGCGATTGGAATTGATCAAACTCACTCATGGGTAAGGTGCATGTCCGGCGTTGCCTTTGCAAAAGCCGACCTGGCTTCACACGGCCGGTTTGTGAGCAGTTTTTAGATGGTGACGGATGCAAATCCGCCATCCACTGCGATGTTTTGCCCAGTTACAAAGGATGCCGCTCTGCGACATGCCAGCCACGTTACAACACCACTCAGTTCTTCTGCTTTGCCGAAACGGCCCATCGGTGTGTGCCCGATGATCTGCCCACCTCGTTCGGTGTAGCTGCCATCATCATTGAAGAGCAGTTTTCGGTTTTGTTCTGCAGGGAAGAAACCGGGGCTGATTGCATTGACTCTCACGCCGGTCGTGGCCCATTCCCGGGCCAACCACTGTGTCAGATTGATAACAGCGGCTTTGGCTGCCGAATAGGCGACCACGCGTGAAAGAGGAATCATGCCAGACATGGATGCGATATTGATCACACTACCGACGCCGGCGTCGATCATGTCTTGTCCGAAGACCTGACTGGGAAGTAAGGCACCACCAACCAGATTCAAGTCGAAGACATCACGCCATGCGTCCAGAGGCAGTTTGCAGTAGTCGCCGCCAGGAGGAATCGTTGCGTCGGGTCGGTTGCCACCGGCGGCGTTTACCAAAATGGATGCGGGTTTACCCGACCACTTGGCAATTTCCTGACGGGCTTCATCAAGGGAATCAGCGTTAAGCCCGTCGGCTGCGAAAAATTTGGCAGTGCCGCCGTCGTCCACGATGCGGCCGGCACGTGCATTACCACGCTCGGCATTGCGCCCAACAACTGCCACTTTCGCACCTGCGGCCCCAAGTGCTTCTGCCATGGTGCCACCAAGTTCACCTGTGCCACCAATCACGACAGCAACGTCTTCGTTAAGGTTGAACAGTTCTTTCATCGCAGGTATGTCTTTGGGGTTGAAACGGGGAGCGGTGGAAGTGTTTGGAAATCAAGCTCGTCTAATTTGAACACGCCTTCGGGACGTGTTGCACGATCAAACGCAATCGTTTTTGTGTTGTCTCGATCTGAGTCAGCCCTCGTAATCAGCGGGCGTGGCTCAATGTAAAGTGGCTCAATGTAAAGTGGCTCAATGTAAAACAGAGGGCTCGGCTCTCATGTGCTCGCCACAGCAACGCGTGCAGCGGTTCAGCAAGACGGGCACGGAGTTTGCAACGAGATCCAGATCAAAATGATGCCAGTCCCGACCAGGTAAAGCTGATCTTCTGCTGTTTTTTGGCAACTTTCCAGCTGAGAGCGTTTTTCAATGGCATTTCAATGACACATCGTCCGGCTCAGCCTGGTCGGCTGCTGACCCAGACAGTTTATTCGCTGGCGTAGAATCACAAAAGGTGTGGTGCGGTTGGGGGGCTCAAGTGCTCGTGATCGCGGTGCGTGATGCATACCCCGGGGAGCGGCTTGAGCAGTCAGTGTGGGGAGTGGCTTTGTAGCATGCTTCGGCGTTGTGATTAGGCCTGCGATGGCCTACGTTATCCAAGACGCAGTCATGAACATAAGTTTGGGGAAGCGATGACGACTAATAATCCATATGAGTCGACGGGTACCGAAGGGACAGGGGGATCCTCTGATTCACCAGTCATCCGTCGAGGTCCATATCCCGAGTTCACTTGGCCAGCTGTATTCATTGGCTGGGCGATTGGTGCTTTGATTGCCGTTTCCATCGGGTATGCGGCGTTGATCCTCGGGTTTGCGATTGAAGGATCCGAGCTGGCTGCC
>JAPOKD010000843.1 GCA_029977825.1 Planctomycetota bacterium
CCACGTCTGACCACCATCAGTCGATCGAGACATCCCCACGTCAATGTCCCCGGGCAAATCTCCCCCAGACCGACGGCGGACATCGTAAACCCCAATCAAAGTTCCCGTTGTCGTGGTCGCAAGTCCTGGGATCCGGTAGGTGTGCACACCATCATCACCACGCGTCCGCAAAGCAACACCTAATCGTTGCGTCTGAAAGCCAACATCAAGTTTCCGGTCTTCTCCATTTGAAAAACAAAGCTGACGGACCGTTGCACTCACTTGTCCTGAAATGTCCGCATCTGGACCCAAACTACAAGCCACCCAAAAGTAGTTATCACCTTCCACCAATTGCCGCCTACCAGACACATTGATATTCCAGGTTCGCTGATCTGTCTCTCCCTCAACGGGCCCGGAAATGGTTGCATGTTCCTCCCGGTCGGAAAAGTCAACACTTCCTCCAAACGGTTGATCACCGCTAAATCGAGAATTCGAATCTGTTGCAAAAATGCCTGTTCGAACAAGATCGCCATCTTGTCCACGAACTGAGAAATCCACATTCGTAAGACTTATCGGGTCGCGGCTTCCCGTCGTCCGAATATTGACTTTCGCCAATGCACTGGTCTTCGCGCCAACCAATGCTGGCAGTACTACCGGAACGATGCCTGCTGAAGTGATCACCTGTCGCGCCGGCAGTGCGATCTGCAAATCATCAATCAGGATGCCAGTCCCGGGCGGACTCTGAACAGAGAATCTGAGATGCGTGATACTTGGATCATCGAGTGGGATTTTCACCTTGGTCAAGAACGCACGACCTACCCTTACGAGACGGTCACCGTTATAGATCTCTGACCAACCATTCTGGTTTTTCTTTTCAATACGGAATTGAAAGGGCTGACGGCTTGTCCATCGTTCTGCCCAGAACGTCAAATCGCCGGACAAGTCCAACTGTTGCCCCACCTGCAACGTTACTGATGTGTGTTCCCCACCTGTCAACTGCAAACATTGACGACCAGACTTTGCGTGTTTGTTGTCAATGATGGTTCTCCCACTCAACGGAACCCAAACACCAACAGCAGTTTGCAGACGCTTGAATTCACCGGCCGGCACCTTTTCAAAACTGGTGATCGTATTCACCGGCACATCAGTATTATTTTCCGCGGCCTCCTTATTGGTCATCGCAGTGACCAAACGCACGCCAAAACCTTCCATCAATTTTGGCAACATTTCCCCAACAATATCGGGTTTCAGATCCGCAATATTTCGCGTCTCCACCTCACCCTGACTGTAATCATATAGCTCACAGTCAAGTATCCGCCCCGACTCACGATCAACCCATTGTGTCAACCTGTGGGTGTCGTCTCGAATCGAATAGCCCATTTTCCCGCCAGCCCTCGGATATTGACTTAATGCATATCCTTTCGCTCGCTTGCTTGGCTCTTTTAAAGTGTGAACTAATCCCTGGGAACTCAACTGAGAAGGCAGGGGCAGTCCAGCCAACCCAGCCAATGTTGGAAACAGATCAACCAGCTCGACCACAGTATCCGTACTGCTTCCTGCCGTCGTGACGCCCGGGGCCCGAATGACAAGCGGCACACGAGTGTCCAACTCGAAATTGGTCGTCTTGCCCCACAATCCCTGTTCACCCAAGTGGTAACCGTGATCCCCCACCAGAACCACGATGGTATTTCGGCTTAAACCGGTGGCTTCCAGAGTTTCAAGAACACGACCGATCTGCGCATCGATAAAACTGACACACGCATAGTAAGCTCGCCGCACCTCCTGCTGGCTACTCAGCGGGATCGGTCCGCGATTTGGCTGGTCACTATACCTTCGCAACTCTCCCGAGTTGTGTCCGGCAAAAGCAGGGCTTCCCAGCGGCAATTCCACCGGACCCGCAACGCCCACATCCGGATACAGATCAAAATATTTCTTGGGGGCAATGAACGGTGAGTGTGGTTTTATGAACCCGACCGCAAGAAAAAAAGACTGACCAGAACTGGCAAACTCATCAAGCCGTTTTACCGCAGCATCAGCAACCTGCCCGTCATATAGGGTTGAGTCAGTAACCTCTGGCGCCTCGGACGCCAAGCCAAACACTAGCTTTTTCGTCCAGTCCTGCTTCGAATCGGCCCCATATGACTTCCTGTACGCTTCTTTTGCTGACGCAATCCCTTTCTCCGTGTAGTAATACCGCGGACCAAACCTTAGCGCTGGGCGAGACCAACTCATGGGGTCCCCCATCGTATCCCATTTCGTTTTGCTTGCCCCATCGGGGAAAACTCCATGATAAATTTTCCCAATCGCCTCCGATTGATAACCGTGTTGTTTGAAATGTTGAGGTAACGTCACCACTTTCGGCAGCTGATCACGAAAGTGCGCGTGATTCCCCGTTACGCCTGTTTCTTCCGGTCGCATGCCGGTCAGAAAACTTGTCCGCGACGGATTACAAACGGCTTGCTGGCAATAGGCCCGATCAAAACGCATCCCCGATTTGGCGAGTCCATCAATATTGGGAGGATGCATATGTGACTTTCCATAGCATCCCAACTCAGGCCGCAAGTCATCGACAGTGATAAACAAAACATTGGGTCCTGCAGATTCATCGCAGTAGCCACCACGGACTGCACAAGTCGCAAGTGCCATCACCCAAATCAACCATCGTGTCGCCATCTCATTCCTCGTTCCAAATTTGCACTGACTCAGCGACGATTATACTACGAATTGCGAAGGTACTTGACTAACGCAGAAACATATCGTGTTTGCTCGGTGGCCTTGAGTAGCCCCCTCCGGGCGATGAGATAAACACAATTCCATCTTCAACGGTCTGCAAGCGCGCGGCGTTCCGAACCCCCATCGATCTGCGATACCGGCCTTCGCAACCGAGGGTATGTCGTTGTCCTGCAAGCAACTCCCGACACAGCAGCGAAGAAACCGATCTTGAACTGCCGCGCGTCCAACGCAAACCTTGACAGCTGCTTCCATGTTCCTGATCCGGTAAATTAACGAATGCAGGTGCGGAAGTGACACTGTGATGAAACCGGGTCGATGGTTTGCGGCACCGATTTGGCCTACCAATCACAGACGCGA
>JAPOKD010001003.1 GCA_029977825.1 Planctomycetota bacterium
CAACAGCTTTGAGCGAAGTGTCAGGCGGATGGCTAACCGTTTGGCAAAGCTGAGTGAAATTGACCACGAAATTCTTACAACGCTTGAACCTCAGGACATTGAGGTTGCGGGGGTCACAGAGAAGCATCTGACCGCATTGGCCCAAGAGCCCGGGTCCGTAAGGGTCAAGTGTTCAGGTTGTGACGCAGCTCAGGTCGTCGATGATCAGCTATTGGGGACGGAACTGAAGTGCAGTTCCTGCGAAGAGTCTTTTCCTGCCAAGTGGGGTGAGCCCGTCATGACCATGCCTCAGGCTGAGGATAGGACAGCAATGTCACCGCAAAATTCTGACAACTCAAAATTGGAAGAGAATGACGGGTAGCTGCTGGGAGACAACTTGACGTGGTTTTGGTGTTTTGTAAATCAAAACAAGCCCACTCTGGTGCACTCCTCGACGATGCTCGTGACTACTGTCTCATTCTGTAATCGCGTCCCAGGCGTTTTCTGTGGAGTATGCGTTCGCGTTCGCGTTTCCATTCCTCGATGGGATCAATCGTTGGGTCATCCTCGAGCGCCTGCACGGCATCGCATGCATTCGTGAAAGCAGAAATTGCGATGCCGATGCTTCCAATGATGGGTATCAGCATGAGGCCCACGAACAGTCGGCCGTAGACGGTGACAGGGAATGCATCGCCATAGCCAACCGTTGTTCCCGTGACGATGGTGAACCATGCTGCGTCAAGTAAGCCGCCGAACGTTTCAGGTTGTTGCTCCCGTTCAAGTTCGAGGCAGATGACCGCAAAGAAAAGCCAGAGAAAACCAATCGAGAAGAAGAGCCCCTTCATATTGTGATACGCACGGTAGAACTTGAGTGCCGTGAGTTGCAATTCGCGACTGTAGCGAAAGAACTTCAGGCTTCGCAGGATTCGTAACGCGCGAACGACACCGAGGTATTCTACTGGAACTATCATGCCTACCCAGAACGGCACGATTGCAATGAAGTCGATAAATCCCCATATATTGAAAGGATAGTGATCGTGGGGCGGTCGGTAAAAGAATGGATCGTGTTTCCACCAGCGGGCGAAGAATTCAAGCGTAAAAATGGTTGCGATGCAACGTTCGCTCCACAGGAAAATTGGTGGTGCGTCCAGACTGTTTTGCCAATCGTATCGAATGCTCATTTCGAGTTCGAGCAGATACATGACAATGCTGATCACGACCATTGGTTTGATGATCATGTCGACAAAGCGAATCACACTGTCTGCCAACGCAAAGTGACGCGAATCATTCTGCATCATAAGTACCCCAGCTTGGCTGTTTTTTCAAACGATAGCGACTCAATGCTACGTGCCGCGTCCCGTGAATTTACCGGCGGCAATCCACAGTGTTGTTTCGCTTGTCAACGAGGACAGACTTATTTGTACCCGTTTTTCCGCCGCCTCGGGTCTCCAACGCGCTGGTGGTACGCGTATTTCCGGCAAGTTGCGTGTTTCCTTCAACACAGGCTAACGCTTCACGCGTGCGTTTCCTTGCCAGATGCTCCAGACTTGATCTTCGTCAGCAGGTTGTCCGTAGTCGGTGTACATGGTTGCAGCGAGTGCTCCGGTAGCCCAGCCAAATTGGGTGCACTTTTCAGCTTCCCACTGCTTGAGGCCTCCGTACAGCAAACCGCCAACAAATCCATCACCACCGCCAATTCGATCAAGCACTCCGATTTGTCTGGGTTTAACGACGTGCCAGTCATCGCCGCTGGAAACGATGGCGCCCCACATGTGGCTATTGGCTCTTTCAACTTCCCGTAGCGTGGTTGCGAACAGGCTGGCACCAGAGTATTCCTGC
>JAPOKD010000007.1 GCA_029977825.1 Planctomycetota bacterium
GCTGACGGCATCCTGATGGGTAATGTCAATGTGTCCGGATGGAAGGAAACAGAATTGCAAGTTGACGCGAAAACACGTCGACTGTTGAAACAGCATCAAGACCGAATCACGAATATCGAAAAAGAACTGAAGCGGAAACGTGAAAACCTGAAAAAACTTCAGACGAAAGACGCAGTAACCGTTGACGATCCCAAAGCAGAAATCACGGGAGTGTGGCGCAAATCCACCTTCCGCCCCAATCATATCGGTTCGCACTACCTGGTCGCGGACAAGGGAATTAAAGAGACGCTTTCCATCAGCTGGAATATTCCTCTTCCCAAGCCCGGCCAATACGAAGTTCGAGTCAGCTTTGGCGGGGGTGCGGGACTGGAAAAAAAAGCTCCCTACGTCGTTACCCACGCCAAGGGGCAGACAGAACTGTTGATCGATCAAACGCTAAAGCCTTCGATCGATGGGTTGTGGTATCCACTCGGAACATTCAACTTTGCAACCGGCACAATCGACAACGTAGCCGACAGTAAAACTTCGGGATCCGCATATGCAACAGTACGACTGAGCAACAGCGGCACAACTGCTCCTGTCATCGCAGATGCGATCCAACTCGTCCCCATTGAAACATTACAATACTCGGATCAGGTTCAGACATCAAAACCTCTGCTCGACGAGATCAAACGCCTGCAGGCTGAACTTGAAAGTCTTAAAGAAAGCGTGCCCAAAATCGAAAAGGCGATGGTGGCGGCCGATCATTCGGGAGAGCGATTGGGTGACACACATATTCGCATTCGCGGAGAACCAGATAACCGCGGCCTCAAAGTACGTCGGGGTTTTCTGCAGGCTGCCAGCAGTACTGATGCTTCAAAACCGGACATTCCAAAACACCAGTCAGGACGAATTGAACTAGCCAATTGGCTGACGAATCCTGAAAACCCCCTGACCTCGCGTGTGATGGCGAACCGCATCTGGCAACAGTTTTTTGGCCGGGGGATTGTCAGTAGTACCGATAATTTCGGTGTCCGTGGAGCACGCCCCACGCATCCAGAGTTACTTGATTTTCTTGCTACTGAATTCATGAACCAAGGCTGGTCTGTGAAGTCGCTGATTCGGAAGATTGTTCAATCAAAAACGTATCAACAAAGTTCGTTTGTGGTTTCGTCAAGTGATCCAGAAAATCGGTCTCTGCGTCGCCAATACTGCCGTCCCGCCAGCGCTGAGACGCTACGCGATTCCATTCTCGCAATCGCCGGTGAGCTCAATCGAGAACCACAAAAATCTGCGGTTGGGTCGCTGGGAATGTACGCCATTGCAACGAGTGGGAAACGCGATCCTTCACTTTCCAAAACCGGTGAACTCCGCCATCGCAGTGTCTATATGCCTGTGATCCGCGGCGCTGTGCCACCGTCACTCGCGATCTTTGATCTTCCCAATCCTGATCTGGTTACAGGAACGCGGTCTGAAACCACCGTCCCTGCACAAGCTCTGTTCATGATGAATTCACAATTCATCCGGGACATTTCCAAAGCGATGGCGGCGGCCGTTTGTGCCGAACACAACGACTTGGACGTGCTGATTGGGGAGTTGTATCAGCGGATCCTCATTCGCTCCGCCGATCAGGACGATATTACACAAGCCGAAGAATACATTACTGGCCTGATACGCGATGGAAAATCGAAACAGGCAGCAGTCGCATCTTTTGTCCAGGCCATGTTCAGTTCCACAGAGTTTCGATTCATCGATTGACAAGTAAATCTGAGAGCATTCAGAAAGTACATCGCCATGAACCCATGCGAAAATTTTTCCATTCCACACACACGACGCCACTGGCTGCAGACCGTGGGATGCGGGTTTGGTGCAGTCGCCTTCCATGCACTGTCGCAACAAGTCGCGGCGGCCGCTGAGCCAACGCTGTCGCGGCAGGGGCAGCATCACACAGCCAAAGCCAAACGTGTCATTTTTCTCTTCATGCATGGTGGAGTCTCACAGGTCGATTCATTCGATCCCAAACCGATGCTGAAGCGATACAACGGTAAAGACCTGCCCTTCAAGGGGCTGGACACGCTTGACATTGCACTCAAGGACAACCTGAAAGGTAACAAGAAGAACGGCCGCGTTCTGGATACGACCTGGAAATTCCGACAACACGGTGAAAGCGGTGCCTGGATCAGTGACCTGTGGCCGCACCTTGCGCAACATGCCGATGACCTTTGTTTCATCAAATCGATGCACACTCGTGGCACCTCTCACGGCCAGGCCGTTGCCATGATCCATACAGGGAACGACAACCTGTTGCGACCATCACTTGGCTCATGGGTCAGCTATGGACTCGGCACCGAGAACGAGAATCTTCCCGGGTTCGTCAGCATCACTCCGCCCGCAGGGCACGGTGGTGCAAGAAATTACGGGGCTGCGTTTTTACCCGCTCATCATCAGGCAACTACTCTGGGACATTCTGGCAGCAAGACCGCCGATGCAACCATCCGTTTCCTGGAAAACCCAGCTATTGAATCGAGCGAACAGCAACGCCAGCTACAGATGTTGCAACAGCTCAACAGGAAACACTTTTCCCGGAACCAGCATCCCCAAATCGATTCCGTGATCCGCAGCTATGAGATGGCTTTTCGAATGCAAAATCTCGCGCCGGACCTGATTGACATTAAAAACGAGTCTCAGGCAACTCTCAATCTGTATGGGCTGGATCAAAAGCCAACCGCTGACTTCGCGCACCGCTGTCTGCTGGCACGCCGTTTCTGTGAAGCCGGAGTTCGTTTCCTGCAGGTCAGCACACCCTATGTCTGGGACCAGCATGGTGGGTTGGTGAAAGGCCACACAAAGAATGCCCTGTCAGTCGATCAACCGATTTCAGGTTTACTGACCGACCTCAAGCAACGCGGGCTGCTTGAAGATACGCTTGTCGTATGGGGCACCGAGTTTGGTCGCACACCAGTGGCACAGGGAACCGACGGGCGCGATCATAATCCCGCAGGGTTTACGGTCTGGCTTAGCGGAGCCGGAATCAAGGCCGGGCAAAGCCATGGTGCAACGGACGATTTCGGTTACTACGCCCAGGAAAACAAAGTGCACATGCACGATCTGCATGCAACCATACTGCACCTGCTGGGAATCGATCACGAACGACTGACCTACCGCTATTCAGGCCGTGATTTCCGGCTAACCGATGTTTACGGTGAAGTGGTCAACGAAGTACTTGCGTAACACCTTTCGTCAGCATCAGCTCAAGTGCAAACCCTGGATTGGCTGCGGATCGCCAAGCAGCACAAAGCACAGAAAATTGCCCGCTTCACATCCGGTCAATGTGCCAGCAGCCAAATTTCAGCAGCCAAATTTCGTTAGCCAAACCGCAGTAGGCATCGACATCAGGCTCAACACGCCTGGCCCCGTTACCGTTCTGGCAACGGGACCGAAACGAAACTGAACCAGCATCATTTACTATTCATCAGCTTGACCATGGCCTTGCCCATGGCTTCACCAACATTCATGTAAGTTTCAGCGTTACCGCCGTAGTGGCTACCGGAACTGCTACCTTTAGAAAGTGGATGCGTGTAAACACCAGCAACGTTCCCTTTGAATTCAGGGTACTTTCCTGATGCCCCGTCGACTGCGAGCACCGCTTCAAGAATCTTACCGGCACCATTGGTGTCGCCCTTTTCCGACTGCCCCAGTGATGCACAAACAAAGTTGGCATTGGGGGCATTGAATTCTTTTCGCAGTTGCTTGACCAGATGCACGAGGTTTTTTTCGTAGCGACTGGAAAGTGCTTCACTGCGGCTATCGCGATCACCTTGCCACCAGAAGAAGCCAGCAACCTCATAACCGTTCGCCCCTGGATAATACTTGTCGAGTTCGCTGAGGACTTTCTTGGCACGCGCGACATCACCGTCATACTGCATACCGGCATACCAGCCGATCTTCTTGGGTTCAGTTCCCTTTTCCCAACGTTCGGGTGAGCCTTTGTAACCCGGATGAACCCAGGTTTTCCCTTTGGAATCAGTGAACTCGAATCCCTCGCTACCTGGTGGCAGCAAATCCCATCCAAGAGCACGATTACCAATCGCGCTTTTCAAAATCATCACCGGCGCATCGGTCGCATCACCTACGGCGTGCCCAATGCCGATTTCAACTCCAACATTCCCACTGATGGTCAACCATTCGTTGTTGAATTCCCTCATTCCCCCCGTACCACTGCCCATGACGCGGACGTTACGAACGTCGCCACGTACCGTCCAACCACCTTCATCGTCGATCAAATACGGATACAACTTTTTTTCTTTGACCGCAGTTTCGAGTGATCCATCACCACCTTTGACCTTCCCAAAATTAAGCATATTGGACTGGCCCATGAGAATGTAAACCTGGACCGGCTTGGTCATGTCGGCCGACTTCCCCTGCGACGATGCTTCCTCCGCTACTGCAGAAGAACGCATGGCCAAGGTTGAACAGATCGTCATTGAGATCACAAGCACAGCAGGTATCGAGAGTCTTTTCTTTATCATCATCCAGTTTCTTGAATCGCGGAACGGAAAACACCAGCGGGGTGTTAAGATAACAGACAGAAAACACGTTTTCGAGAAAACCGATACCGCTTTCACGAAGATAGGTATAGTCTTGTACGGCACACACAAACCGCTCGGTTCACGGTCTGCGTGGCCTTGAACACTGGCGTTGATCTGCTTTGTGGGCAGCCAGCACCCGTGATTACCGACTATTCGTGTTCTTTTGGCTGTTTGCGGCAAATACATTTCCAGCCCCGTTCGCAACCCACTGCCAATGATTAAACTGCCAAAGATGCATTGGGAAATTGCCTTCACCGCCCCCGAGTACTCATGGGTAACATGAAGTGGTCTTTTTGTGCTCCCAACACCCCCACCAGAACGTCGGCCCGATTCGCGTCTGCGTTTTGCCGCGTCCGCCGTTTTTCACGCCGCGTGCCATTTGCTTCCGATCTGAAGATTGTCCCAGGAATGCCTGGAAGTCGCTGCAATAAAGTTTGTTGCAACTTCAGCAGATTTGAAACACTGAGCCCCAATTTGTGTAGAAAGTCAACGACACCCTGCCCCATATGGTCGATCGCATCCCCAACTGGGGCGTTGTATCCCGACTTCGGGGTGATCGCAGAACAGCCATAGGTCTCAACCCATGAAACCATTCCGATTATTAATCACTTTCATTTCCTTGTCCTGCACACTCCTCACGTTTACCAACCCGGTGACGGCGGATGAAGCAAGTACTTCGGCTGAACCAAAGAAGCCTAACATTGTGCTGATTTACATCGATGATCTGGGATACGGCGATATTGGTTCGTACGGGTGCAAAGACATCCCGACACCGAACATCGATCAGCTTGCAGCCGAGGGTGTGCGTTGCACTGCGTCCTACATCACGAATCCTCCCTGTTGTCCCAGTCGCTGCAGTCTGATGATGGGCCAATATGGACAACGTTTCGGAAAATACGGGATGTCTCGAGGTTTACCGATTCCAACAGACCGACCAACGATCGCTGAATTTCTGCGGAGTGAAGGTTACGTGACGGGACAAATTGGCAAATGGGATATCGGAACTCGCAATCAGGGCCCTCTGGTTGCAGGCTTCACCGATGTCGCTCGCCAACCTCCGAAAAAACAATACACGACGAAAGAGATCACCAATCTGCCTCCAAAATTGGCAGCGGCGATCAAAAACAAAGGTGGCAAGTCAAAATACTTCTGCATTAACAAATCGCGTGAAACCATGTGGTTGACGGATCATGACGGCGACATGATGACAGAGTTCGTCGACACCCATAAAGACGAGCCATTCTTTCTTTACTGGTCACCAGAGGCGGTTCACTCTCCCAGCATCGAGTCCCCCGAACGCTTGATGAAAAGGACAAACGCGAAAGGCAAACGACGCAAACTTGCCGGCGCGATCGTGTCAGTCGACGACCAGGTCGGCAAACTGATCAAGACTCTGGACAAGCACAATCTCAGAGAAAACACTCTTGTGATTTTCTCCAGCGACAATGGTGCCAATGGTAGTGAAGGTGGATCGTCAGCTCCCTACACTGGAGGGAAAGGTGAGGGGACACAGAAAGAAGGCTGGGTTCGCGTACCAACCATCTTCTCAATGCCCGGAACTTTACCCACAGGCCAGCGGTTTGACGGACTGATCGCCAACTTTGATTTCTATTCCACTGCTGCAGCATTGATCAACGCCCAGAAGCCTGAGCACTGTGATGGCGTGAATCTGCTGCCTTACTTGCGCGGAGAGGCAACGGATAATCCGCACGAATACCTGTTTTGGCTGAACAACGAACCTGGTGACGCAGTCCGCCGACACTTGATCGCAGTCCGCTGGAAAGACTGGCGGTTGTACAAAAAATACGAACAGGATGCCTGGCAACTGTTCAACCTTCAAGCTGACCCACGTGAAGAGAACAACGTGGCTGCCAAACACCCGCAGATCGTAGAACAACTTTCAGATCAACACGCAGCCTGGAAAATAACACTGGCCCCACTTGGAAAAATACCTGAGACCAATCGTCAAGCAAAGGTACTCCCAAGCGGCCACGGCTGGGCAACACGCGCCTCGCTGACAGAAAAATAATCTGAACAGGAACCAACCTACCCGTGATCACCATGCAGCTATTCAAAATCGTCCTGTTTGTCAATCTACTTGGCTTGTCACTTTACGGGACAGAAACGTTTGAACCTTACACAACGCCTGACGACGTCCCTCAAACCGCGGTGGAGTTGTGGGATGACTACGATGCCCGCGCGGAACCGCTTGATGTCAAAGTGATCAAGGAATGGAAGACGGATGGGATCGTAACTCGATACGTGACGTTCAGGATCGGCACCTTCAAAGGAACCGAGTCCAGAATCGCAGCGTATTATTCGTTTCCCGACAACCAAAAAAAGAATGCAGCCTTTGTCTGGAGCCATGGTGGTGGACAACGAGCCGAGCGTAACCGTGGTCGATATTTCGCTAGCCAGGGATTCGCAACCGTTGACATCAACTGGCTGGGCAGGCCGATGGAAGACGATATCGAGACTAACACCGACTGGGGAAAGGTTGATCCGACACAGGGGCCCCGCTTCTATGCGAAGGCTTTGCGAAAAGGATGGAAGCGGGATTTGCAACCGGATGAGTATTCGATCGATCCAGTGCCGAGCCCTCGAAACGCAAACTGGTTTCTTCTTGCTGTGGCGGCACGCCGGGCGATTACCTTTCTCGAACAGCAACCAGAAGTCGACGCATCAAGACTTGGTTTCTCTGGTTTTTCGATGGGAGGAATGATCACTGCGCTGACAGCCACGGACACAAGATTGAAAGCCGTGGCACCCTTTGTAGGAGGTACCGGCTTCAAACATATCGACTTTCCGGGCGGTGTTCGGGGTAGCAGCCTCAAGGCTCACTTCAAAGATACGACTCTCTACAGCAAGACGATTGACGCAAGTGCGTATTGGCCGTTCGTAAAATGCCCCGTGATGTTCATAAGCTCATCAAACGACTTTCATTCCGCGTTTGACCGAATTTACCAATCCATGGCTCTGCTGAAGCACGCCAACTGGCGTGTCAGCACCAACATGCATCAGAACCATGGTCCGGGACCTGAACAGTGGGTACTGCTGAACAAGTGGTTTGACCAATACCTCAAAGGAATCGACCAGGACATACCGATCACTCCACCTTCTACTTTCACCGTTCGTGATCGGACTGCGATCTTCACAGTCACACCTGCGGACTCCGAAAGACTAGTGGCAACAGAGATCTACTACAGTTATGACCCCAACAGTCGCACACGTTTCTGGAACCAGGCAGATGTCCAACCCGACGGTGGTACGTGGTCGGTGAAATTGCCTGTGCATGAGAATCTGCCGATTTACGTTTTTGCACTCTGTCGTTACCAGCTACAAGCCCCCGTACAACTGGAACGGGGATCAACATCAACCTTTGCCTTGAACTCGCATGAGCGGTCGCTGATTCCAGAAACCGTCGATCTGAGACAACTTTCTCAACTACCGAAAGAACGTGTTGTATTCGAGGACTTCAGCCGGGGAACTCGTGATTGGTCCAGTCGGGATCAACGAAGCATCAAAACCTACAAATTCCAGACGCCGGATCTTGACCGTTCCGAAGACAATCACCTGCTTATCAAAATCAACCCTCAGGGCAAGCGTTTATTACTACGCCTGAATGCCGAAAGCAAATTCCTGAGCCAGGAGAGCAATCTGGGTGACTTCGTTTACTCAACAAACCTTAAGGGCGATCAACCGCAAGAAATCGTGATCGCTCGCAGTGAATTCAAGAGTCCGGAAGGAAAGACACTGGAGTGGGACAAGATCGCAACCTTTGAGGTCACTTTGATTGATCGCGACACGAGACAGAAAATCATCCTGACGTCGAAATCAGGCCAGAAATTCATTCAATCGATCCACCTGAAAAAAACCGGAAACAACTGAAGTACCGTCGTTCTGTTTGCTGTTGAGAGGCTGCGCACGTTCGATCGAGACGCCAGTTGGCTAGCTTCCTCCTGACCCCGTGACCGCGAATCCCGAATCAGACCTCAAGCCATGCACCGCCTGCTGCTCATTCTGTCGTTACTCTTCACTTCTTGTCTTGGTCAAGGCCCATGCATTTGCATTGCACAATCTCCTGTCCCAGCCTTCGAGGACACCCGACCAACGCGACAACACATCACCGGTTTGCTTGAGTCTCACTGTTCTGACTGCCATTCGGGAGCGGATTCATCTGGCGACTTCACTCTTGAGAGCATTCTTGGCAAGCAAAGCGAAAGGACTCGTCAGCATTGGGCAAGGGTTTTCCACGTTCTGGTAACCAATCAAATGCCACCGGTCGAAGCCGAACCACTCGACTTCCGGGAAAAAAAGATTTTGCTGGGGTGGCTCAATGAGGAACTTGAGGGTTCTGAAATCATTGAGGAATGGCAGCAAAAAATGCTCCACCCGGAATATGGGAACTATGTTGACCACACATCGCTGTTCGATGGATCAATCACCGAATTCGCGTGGTCACCTTCGCGACTCTGGAAAAAAAACCCCGCGATGTTTGATTCGATGACGAATCGTGGCATGGGATTCCGGGCAGGTCAAAATGGGGCCCCGAGTAACGAACTGGCGAAGCTCAAGCAACCTTTCACGCTTGAGGACAAAGCTGGGGTGAAAGATTTTTCCGCGATCACGATGGCCGACTCTGCAACACTCTCGACGCTGCTCCGCAACGCGGAAACGCTTGTTGATCGCCACCTCGCCCAAGCCGTGCATGAAATGCGTGTCGAGCGGGAAGGTCCGATTCCAGAGGATCAATTGCCCAAAGACAAGAAAGGGAATCCTGTTCGGCCTCGTTTCCCCACCACTCCTCCAGAATTCAAAGCAATTATTGTCAGCAGTAGCGTCCCTACCGACCATCAAATTCAACGTGCCATCAGTCGCATGTTCTCCTGGGTCATCGAACGGGAGCCGACACAAGCCGAGTTTGAGAAGTACCTACAGTTATGCCGCGAATGCGCTGCAAAAGGTGGCAACACAGAAGGACTGCGCACGACTCTGCTTGCGATCGCGGTAAGTCCCCCTGCCGTCTATCGCGCGGAACTGGGGCACGGACCAATTGATGAACATGGTCGGCAAATCCTGTCGCCAGCGAACCTCGCATTTGCGATTGCCTATGCACTGACCGACCAAAAACCGGACGAGGCACTGATTTCTTCCGCAATCAGCGGGAAGCTTCAAACGCCAGAAGACGTGCAGCGTGAAGTGGAGCGATATTGGGACGACCCAAACATCCTGAAGCCACGGATCCTGAGATTCTTCCATGAGTTCTTCGGATACAACGCTGCACCGGGAGTATTCAAAGACACTGCTCGATTTGGAAAAGACTACCGCAAGGTTCCAGAGCGACTCGTCGAAGATGCAGACACACTGGTGATGCATCATGTGAAGCAAGACAAGAATGTCCTTGCCGAGCTTTTGACAACTGACCAGTATTTCATCTCTCACTCCGGCGACAATGACTACGAGCGCGAAATCCACCAAGCATTGCAGGATTTCTACGATTACTACAAGGACAAGCCATGGCGTGAGTTTCCATACAAAGTCCCTGAAGAACACATGTCGCACGTCCGAACCATTCACAAGATTTTCCGTCATGCCAATGGCAATGTGACAAAACGGTGGATGAAGTACCTGGAGCAATGCGACGTTGCTGGCATCAGCCACATGCCACTTGGCGGCGCACGGTCCAGCGGTCGGGATTACATCCATACCTACAACCTCGATGAAAGATCATTCAGTTTTCCTGTAACACAGCCTTTTCCTCTTGCACCAGAAAAACGCATCGGGATTCTGATGCACCCAGCATGGCTCATCGCGCACTCGCTAAACCTCGACAACGACCCAATCCGACGTGGCAAATGGATTCGCGAACGTCTACTTGCTGACACCGTGCCCGAGTTACCCATCACAGTGGATGCGTCCATCCCTGAGGATCACCACAAGACGTTGCGTGAGCGGTTTGCGGTCACACGCCATTCCGATTGCTGGCGATGCCATGTCAAAATGAACCCACTCGGCATGCCGTTTGAGTTGTTTGATGATTTTGGGAGACACCGCACAAGGGAAAAACTGCTTGCCAAGGGAGAAACCAAACCCGTTGACTCATCGGGCGAGTTACAGGGAACAGACGATCTGGAATTGGATGGCAACGTCTCAGATCCACTGGAACTGATGCATCGTCTGGCCAAGTCAACTCGCGTCCGACAATCATTTGTACGACACGCATTCCGCTACTGGATGGGCCGCAATGAGATGCCAAGTGACTCTCGGACTCTGATCAATGCTGACCGGGCCTATGTACAATCTGGCGGCAGTTTTCGTGCAATGGTAATTTCACTGCTCACATCTGACTCATTCCTGTATCGCAAAGCACTGCCTGCAGAGCACAATTCGGCCAAGCATTTCCCCGGCAGCCCGACTTTGACAACAACACTACGTACGCAGCAGCAATAAAGTATGAAACGCACACGACGACAGTTCCTGAAAACCACATCATTGGCCTCAAGCAGCTTGTTACTGCAACCGATGCTGCAGCGTTTCAAGCTCGAAGCAGCCGGCATTGAACGTTCAAAAATGCCGCAACGATTCGTATTTGTGATGAAGTCCAGCGGAATCATCCCTGAAAGGCTTGAGCCGCCAACGCTCAAAGCTGCGATTGATGACAAATCTTCGATGGTCAATGAATCGCTGGTTGGCCACGAGCTTCCAGCCACCCTCAAGCCTCTGGAACCCTTCAAAGATCAGGTCTCCATCATTCAAGGACTTTCCGGCAAGATGTGCCGCCCGGGCCACTCAAGCTGGTTTGGCGCAATGGGCGTCTACAAGACAGGTGGTGAGCACAACTCTGGTGTCTTGCTACGGGCCACCGCTGATGCGGAACTGGCTCGCTTGTTTCCATCTCCGTTTCAACACGTTGGTCTCGCGTTGCGTGGCAAGGTGATGAGCAAGGAAATCGAAGGGACACTTTACCCCGGGATCACAGCCGTCGCACCGGGACGGGAGCTTCCATTTCAAGCCAGCCCGGATGTAGCCTATCAACAACTTTTCGGCAGCGTGCTCTCAGCTGACAAAAGAGCTCAAATGCAGTACGACCTGAAGTCGAACCTGCTGGACTTCATGGTGCGCGACATTGGCAATCTGAATCAGACACTGCCTGGCAACGAGCGTGAAAAGATGGGGCACTACCTTAATGCGTTCGAAGAGCTGAAACTTCGCCGACAACAGCTCGCGTCGATGTCCGACCAGATTCGCGATTCGGCCCCTGAATATAGCGATCGTTTTTCCGCCAAGCAGAACACGATACGCCAGCAGGCACATATTGACCTCACCGCGGCAGCGTTAATCTCGGGCATTACCAACGTCGTCACGCTGCGACTTGATAACATCAGTACCAGCTATGCCCAATTGGGACTGTCCGAAAAGACAGTCCATGGAATCGGTCACAAGGAAACCTGCAACGGAAAGACTCCCGAGGAAGCCCGCGACATCATCAGGTTGCACCACATGGAGTTGCTGGCTGATCTGGCAGCTCAATTGAAATCGGTGCCAGAAGCCGACGGTACGCTTCTCGACAACACTTCCATCATCTACCTCAGTGACTCGGGGAACGAACACCATGGCAATCTGAATGAATGGCCGTACGTAGTGATCGGTGGAAACGGCGGACGGCTTAATATCGCGGGACGCTACATTCAGTACCCCAGTTACGGAAACGACGGTCATCGCACCATCGGCAACTGGTGGACCACGTGGCTCAATGCCTTTGGCAACCCGATTGAGCACTACGGCAATCTTGACCTGACTTTGCAGAAGAACGGCATGCCGCAAACCGGTCCGCTTCAGCAATTACTGGCCTGACCGTTCAAGAACAGGCCAGTGCCCCCTGCTATGCACTCTACCCCCGGCATACCCAGGGGTATTATCAAAGATAAAGCAGACCTGCATTGCATCATTCAGGCAATCTGCAACCAGATCGCTACACTACTTCTTGATATCGAAACAGTAGACGAGTTCCTGATCCCGCAGATACAGCTTTCCATTGGCGATCGTGGGGTGCGTCCAGATCTTACCGCGTGGACTGCGGTATTCTGACTGAGGATCCAATTTGAACCGTCCTTTTTCGTTCCAGCCTTTGGGGCTTGCTTCGATCAATACCACTTCGCCGCTGCCTTCATCGAGACAATAAAGCATGCCATCAGCACAAGCGATAGCTCCTTTCCCCAACGCTTTCTTCTCTGCCCAGACCTGTTCGCCAGTCTCGAAGTTCTGACAAACCCAACCCAAACCGTCGGAGTAACCGTACAGATAGTCACCCACAAGAATCACGCCTCCGTGATGATTCTTCATCACTTTATTCTCGTAGACTTCTTCGGCTGCACCATCCGTCAACTTCACAAGGCCACATCCAACGCCATACCCGCACGCAACATATACCTTGCCGCCACGGAAGATAGGTGTAGGCACGACTGCAACGCGTCCGGGCCAAGGATAACTCCATAGAAGACGACCATCATCTGCAGCAACGCCCACCAAGGTCTTCTGCGTCAACTGAATGTACTGCTTCACACCATCATGCTCCGCAACGATGACGGAAGAATAGTCAGCTTGATCGGTGAAATCTTTGGATTGCCAAATCTTTTCGCCAGTGAGTTTATTGACCGCCAGCAAGGCGCCATCGGCACCTCCGGGCGTGCATATCAGCTGATCACCATCGACCAGAACCGACTCGGAATATCCCCAATTAGGAACTTTACCCCCCATATCCTGCACACTGATTTTCCAAACCAGATCACCACTGGCAGCTTTGGCGCACACGACGGTTCCATTTCCGGCCATCGCATAGACGTACTCTCCATCTACCGTGGGTGTGCCGCGTGGCCCATCACCCCAGCCATTCTCGAGGACCGAATCGGTCATCACCAACCTCCAGCGTACGTCGCCGGTTGCTGCATCAAGACAAATCAGACGCTCGTCATCCTTGTAAGCCCCCATTGTGTACACATTCTCATCGACGACAGCAAAACCCGCATAGCCGACCCCGCACTTCTTGGATAACCAGGCCAGCTCGGGCCCCTTTTCAGGCCACTCACTGAGAAGCCCTGTTTCTGTCGAAACATCAGTACGGTCGGCACCCCGCCAGGCAGGCCAATTTTCAGCCCAGGTACTGGTTTGGCATAGCAGAGAGGTAATCAGACAGATGAACAGGATTCTCAAGATCATTCGAGTGCCTCAGTTATTGGAAAAATGCATTTACACCATTGGAACCGTCCGGACTGGGAGAAGTTCCGCTCTCCCACGCCTCAACCCACGCATCCCACAACGAGGTTCTGCGTGGAGCAGCAATTTCGGCAACCATCAACGATTTCCGTAATCTTAAATACCGTAAAATACAGAAACCAGGTACCCAAGACTACCTAACCCGAAGTGGACGATGCCTGGGATGCTCGATAAACTGGCAAACCCTGGGACCAGTCAAGCATAGAGGTGCTCAGCTGTTTCTCTTCCGTCAACCCCCTGTTGTTCTCTTGTTGAGCTCAAACGCTGATTTCATGGTACGCAGCCTTCTCGGTTTGCAGAGCCACCAACGTTTCTTTTGCATCGTACTTGCCATCTGTCTTTGCATACCGACGGCATTTGCGGCTGATCCCGAAAAAGCTGAATCGCCCAACACCGCATCCTTGGACGGCAAGACGCTGCGAGTCCCCTGGAATGACTCCAATGTCGCCGGTTTCCCTGATCCGCCACCGCCTTTCGACGTAATCCGACTGCATTCCCAGCTGGACATTCCGAAGCCGATGGGAGTGACAGCATTACCGGGAACAACAGATCTGCTCGTGCATGTGCATCAAGGAGGTTACGGCGGTCCCGGAAGACTTCTGCGAGTCTTGCCGGAGATTGCGAACAGCAAAGAAGCGAGCAGCGAGCCGGAAGAATTTCTTGTGCTGGACGACATCATTTACGGTATCGCTTTCCACCCCAATTTCAAGGAGAACGGGTGGATGTACGTTGGCTGCAATGGTAAGTCTGAGGCGCTCAATCAAATCTGTACTCGCGTGCTTCGATTTCAGATAGAACGATCCCCACCGTTCCGGTGCGACCCGGCATCACAAGTGACGATCATCGAATGGCCCTCCAATGGCCACAATGGCGGCGATCTGGTCTTCGGAAAAGATGGGATGCTTTACATATCCGCTGGTGATGGCACCTCGGATTCAGATGCTAATCATGCGGGTCAGGACCTGACAACATTGCCCGGCAGCATGTTGCGTATCGATGTGGATCACCCAACGAAAGAACGGCAATACTCGATCCCTGCGGATAACCCATTCCTGAACATGGATGAAGCACGGCCAGAAATCTGGGCTTATGGACTCAGAAATCCATGGCGTATTTCAGTAGACGCTGAAACGGGTGACTTGTGGGCTGGCATCAACGGGCAAGACCTTTGGGAAACCGCACAGGTCGTGCGGTGTGGCGAAAATTATGGATGGAGCATCACCGAAGGCAGTCACGCTTTCAAACCCCATCGCAAAAGAGGGCCTACCCCTATCGTGCCGCCTACGATTGAACATCCACACTCGGAAGCCCGTTCTTTGACCGGCGGGCACGTGTACTACGGACGCAAATACCCAATGCTGCACGGACACTATGTGTACGGGGACTATGCAACAGGGATGATCTGGGCCGCCAAGTACGAACAGGGTTCCGTGGTGTCACACTTCACAGTTGCGAGAACTTCTCTGCAAATTGCAGGATTCGGAGTCGACCATGAGGGAGAATTGATTGTGGTTGATCATGGCAGCGGACTCTATGCATTGGTACTGAACAGACAAGAGCAATCGAGTAACTTTCCCCGGTTGCTGAGCCAAACTGGCATCTATGAGTCGATCACCAAAAACCGCATCCACGCTGGCCTGATTCCCTACCGCGTGAACTCACCCCTATGGTCGGATGGCGCCGTCAAAGAACGCTTCATGGGGATTCCTGGCAACCAAACGATAGAATTTCAAACAGCCAAGAGCTGGGATTTTCCTGATGGGACCGTTCTAGTCAAAACGTTTTCTCTTCCACTGGCCGGTAACTCAAGTGATGCAGACGGGCAAGACCGCGAGCCACGCTTGACTCGCATCGAAACACGGTTGATGACGCGCCAAAATGGCGAATGGTACGGCTACAGTTACCAGTGGAAGGCTGACCAAACCGATGCGGTTCTGGTCGACGCGTCTGGACATGACCAGACGTTTGAAGTCAGTTCCAATCGCTGGAAAGATGGGGTCAACAAGCAGATTTGGCACTACCCAAGCCGATCCGAGTGCATGGTCTGCCACAGTCGGGCCAGTAATTTTGTACTTGGACTCTCGGTACGCCAGACAAATCTCACGCTCGCTGCTCACCGAGGGTCGGTTGCACAATTGGAACAATTCAAAAAAATCGGCTTATTCCATGCCTCAACGCCGGTAGACAAGAAGAAAGAATTGAAGGTAGATCATCACTTCGAACTTCCTGCACCTGTGGAAGATTTACCCAAGTTGGCAGATCCTTCAGACACGACCGAGGCTCTGGAAAACCGGGTACGTTCCTACCTGCATTCCAACTGCGCGAACTGTCATGTCAAAGAAGGAGGTGGTAATTCAAAGATCACCCTCAACATCAATCGTTCTCTCAACAAGACTGGCCTCGTTAATGTCGCCCCATCGCACGACTCATTTGGCATCACCGACGCCAAACTGATCAAGCCTGCAGATCCCGCGGCATCCATTCTCCTGCAACGCATGCATCGCCGTGGCCGTGGTCAAATGCCTCCCCTAGCTACTTCACTGGTCGATGAAGAGGCCGTCCAGATGATCACCCAGTGGATCAGCGAATTGCCCAGTGCTCCCAGCAGCAGACCTGATACCGAACCGCCCAAACGCTGACAGAACTGATTTTCCTGCACCTGTGCAAAAAACTGTCGGAAGACGCAAGCTGTGGGCCACCCCCGAGCAATCCATCTCCACCTGCAACAGGCACGACTAAACGCTCTGCACACGACAAGTGGACCCAATAGCGTATACTTCGTTCTTGCACGATGGTGATCGCAGCGTGTTTGCCCGATCTCAAGTGCTAATCCAATATCGCAACCAGAGGACCACAACATGATCAGACGATACTTGCTAGCCGCTACTGCGGGAATTTTTATTTTTTGCACGCACGCGACTGCTGCAGATCATGTTGTTTACGAAGGCGATTCTGGCCCGGGCAAAGGCAAACACATCCTTTTCATCGCATCAGACCACGAATATCGGGGCGAGGAGACCTGCCCAGCGCTTGCCCGCATCATGGCAAAGCAGTACGGATTCAAATGCACGGTCCTGTTTGGGCAAACTTCAGAGGGACTCATCAAACCCGGATCCAGCCTGATACCCGGTATCGATGCGATTGATGATGCAGACATGCTTTTTCTATTCCTCAGGTTTGTTCATCCAGAGGACCCCTGGATGGCCAAATTCGAGCAGTATCTGAAACGTGGTGGGCCGGTGCTCGGGCTTCGCACAACCACCCATGCTTTCAATGGACTCAAAGGCAAATATGCCTATCAGAACTACAATTCAAAGAAGGAAGATTACATCGGTGGTTTTGGTCGCCAGATCCTTGGCGAAACATGGAATCCGGGATTGGGCGCTGGTCACTACGGACGCAACCACCAATTCGCCACCGCCATGAATGTGGTTCCTGAGCAGGAAGGACATCCCGTCATGAGAGGCGTGAAGGACATGCATGCGATGGCTGGTGCCTACTCGGCACGCCCCATGCCCAACTCAACCATTCTGGCAACCAACCAAGTACTTGAGTCGATGGAAGTCGGCGCGAAGCCGATCGCCGACAAAGCCCCCCAGCCTGCTGCCTGGGTTCGCACCTACCAATTCCAGAATGGAAAACAGGGTCGCGCGTTCTGCAGTACCCAAGGTGCCTCCGAGGACATCCTCAGTGAGGGTGTACGCCGAATGATCATCAATGCCACGCTATGGTGCATGAACATGGAAGACGAAATCAAGCCGGATGCAGACATTTCTTTTGTTGGACCGTACAACCCGACGACTTTCAGTTTCAAACCTTCCATTACAGATGCCACACCTGATGCTATCCAAGGATGGGACACACCAATTCTGAAAGCAAAAAAGTAACCAGCTTACTGCCGACCCTGAACAAGCAACCGGTTGTTCATCACCCAGTTGCGGCAAGCTAAAGCCAACCTGCTCTTTCCATCGCCACCTGCCAACCCGGGTGGCGTTTTCATTGAGCAAGTTGAAACAGAAGCAAAGCACATGCATCGTGGCTCAAGCAGTGACTGCCGTGTCGTAAAAATACGGTTCGCTAATCGGGCTCAAACGCGTGATACAGAATCAATGATCGCTTAGAGATTTGCGTCGACTGACGATCACTAACGCCGAAGTTTCGTGCGTAGAAAGTCCGAGAACGTTTTTAGAGCACTCCGGTTTTTCAACAAGTCATTGATTTCTTCATCTGACATCTCACCGTCCTGATTTTTGTCGATCTTCTCAAACTCGACATCCATATCAGGATCGAGATCCTTGTCATCGCCCTGCTCTTCAGCACCCGGTTTTTTTCTGGCAACCGGATCTTCCAGATCGAAATACTCCTCAGACGGTTGCGTGCCCTCTTCGTACCGCATCACTGAGGTCGACGGGGGTTGGCTACGTGGATAACAGGCATCTTGGCCGCAGCGCCCCAGTGGTCCGATAGAGCGGAAACGTTCTTCAAAGAACACGACATTGTGCTCCTGCAAAATGGTCCCTGTCTGCAACTCAAGTCTGGCGATTTCGGTGTTGTACTGGGTTAACGACTGGGCTTCTGAACTGACGCTGTTTCCCCAGTCAACGATCGCTTGCAAAACAACAATGAATTGAATGATTCCCTCGTTGTATTGCGCGAGCTGTTGCTCCAAATTCCGACGAGCTGCAGCGCGAACAGCTTTGTATCGTTCATACTGAGCATAGAACTGCTCGAGATTACGCAGACTTAAAGCGAGCAGTTGTTGCATGTTATGCAAACCCTGATACAGATTGGCTCGATCACGCTGAATGATCAATTGCCTCTGACGCAAAGTTGCCCGCTCAGCCCGCAGGCCCAATGGCACTGAAAAATTGACACCAAGGGACCAGTCCTGAAAATCTCCTGCGTTACTCCGCACACGATTGCCGGCGGGTGCAATCCCCTCAAGCCCATTCCACCGATACAAGGCAACCCCGTTCAATTGTGGCCGAGCCTGATTTTCAGCCACCAGTATTCGTTGCTGATCAGCTTCCAGAATCAGTTTCAATTCAATGATGTCCGGACGCTCTCGCTGTGCTAGTTCATTGATCAGGTTCCAATCAACTTCGATCAAATCTTCATGCATTGGCGTCACGGGTACCGTTCGTTCTGCCTCATAAGGAGGTAAGCCCAGAATATTCAGTAAAGCAGCCTGTCGCTGAAGGACGCTCGCTTGCGACGCTAACAGACTGGCCCGAAAGTTCTCCAGAGCCAACTCAGTCTGGGCCAAATCGCCGGCGTTCGCATCACCCGCTTCCACGCGGGCCAAGGTGCGGTCATTCGCGAACGTTGCCTGCTCGACCTGCTGCGTCCGCGCCCAAAGATCAGTACGGGCAAAAACCAGTGCCCAGTACGCTTCGATGACTCCCTGAACTGATCGCTGCACTGCCTGCTTGTATTGAAAATAGGAACGCTCTGTATCAATCCGTGCCAACACGATCGGAGCCTGATTGACTGCCTTGCCACCACCCTGCAACAGCGGTTGCGTGTAGCTGAATTCAGTGGAAGTGCGATCAGATGGATCGAGCGGAAAGATTCCGGGCGTGATGTGATTGCGGTTACTCACAACTCCCAAATTGGTCGTGCCACCAAGCAGGTTCCTCTTTACCAATCCAAAGTCGAGGCCAAATCCCTCATTTTGAGTTCCGCCAATCAAGGTATTTCCCGGATTCAGCGGATCGGGAATCCCAATCGGATTTTCAATCTGGTTCCAGACATTGTTGAACCGCAACGTTGGATCAAAAACACCCTTTTGCTGGTCTATCGTGGTATTTGTAATGGCCACGTCATAAATGGTTCGTCCGCTGGTCGACGCTGTCACGCCACTGAGCACTCGCACGACCTCACTGTTTGAAAGTGTGATATTGATCGCGTCGTTTAGTGTCAGATTTCGAGGTGGTGCATCAAACTGAGGATCTGTAACCGTCGGAGGCCTGGGTGTCTGGGGGACTGCCACCTGCAATAACTGACCGGGGGACCTGAACTGCAAAGAACGCTGCTCGGGCAAGATCGGGTAGCAAGGCTCCTCAGCAGTAGCACAACACGCTGCTAGCGCAATGCAGATCACCCAACTGCAAAGCATCCAGCTGTGGTAAACCGAGCGGAAACTCGAATCACAACGTGTCAGTACAATACCCATAGACTTCGGATTCGACCGGATACGACGGTTGCGCCAGTTTTTCCAAGCTTGAGGTCGGTTCCAACCGTGTTCCCGTGATAGCAAATGAGAACGCTCGTCGACCTTGACGACTGGGTTGGATAGTGAAACAGGCAGTACCAAAAATCGAGGCCAGCCAGGGCGCGGACCTGTGGCAGGCAATCACTGTTGCCCGGCAGCCAACGCCGGCCAAAAACAACGAACTCAGATGGCGTTATTCTTCCAGTGCCGGGTCATGTTCCAGAGCAACTTTGGCGAGTTGAAAATCGACCGTGTCCTCGACAATCTCACCATCCCGTAGCACAAGTGTTCGCTTGGCATTACGAGCCACATTCTGGTCGTGAGTCACGAGGATCACTGTGATGCCCTGCAGTTCATTCAACTCTCGAAACAACTCGATCACTTCCCTGCTGGTTCTTGAATCAAGGTTGCCGGTAGGTTCATCTCCCATCAGGATGGAAGGCCGATTTACAAGTGCCCTGGCGATGGCAACTCTTTGTTGCTGGCCACCGGATAACTGACTCGGGTGATGATGGTAGCGATCTGCCAAGCCAACTTTGCCCAGCATCTCCATCGCACGGTCACGCCGCTCACGAGCAGATACACGCGGCCCGTACATGAGTGGCAGTTCGACATTCTCAAGAGCAGAAGTACGATTCAGCAAATTGAAGTTCTGAAAAACAAATCCGAGCTGTTTATTTCTTATTTTTGCTCTCTGATCGCGGTTCATGGTCACGACTTCTTCACCATCAAGCAGATAGCTGCCATGGGTTGGCCGATCGAGACAGCCAAGCGTATTCATCAGCGTTGATTTTCCACTCCCCGATGGTCCGATCAGTGCAATATATTCGCCGAGTTCAATTTGCCTCGTAACCGTACGAAGAGCATGCACCTTGACCTCGCCCAAATCGTAAACTCTACGAACATCATCAAGTTCAATCAAAGCCATTCACTCGTACCTCAATGCATCGATCGGGTCGAGTTTGCTTGCTCGGCGGGCAGGGTAGTAGCCAAAGAAAACTCCAACGGCCGCGGCAAATCCCATGGCTACGACTGCAGCCGGTATGGAAATGACCATGGGCCAATCGGTTCCCGGTTTGTACACGTTAATCAGCACATTGGCACACATGGACGCGCCGGTTCCGAGCAACAGCCCGATGGCGCCACCAATGCATGACAGAACGACTGATTCGATCAGGAATTGCCGCAGGATGTCTTTCCCCCTTGCTCCCAGTGCCATTCGGATACCGATTTCTCTTGTTCGCTCAGTTACCGATACCAACATGATGTTCATGATGCCAACGCCACCCACGAGCAGAGAAATACCTGCAATAGCAGAGAGCATCAGTGTCAACGTTCCGGTGATGATGCCAAGTGTCGCGGCGATTTCGGTCGTATCCTGCACACTGAAATCCGGCTCCTCAGATGGCCCGATTTCGTGGCGTTCATAAAGCAGTGTTTCGATTTGCTTTGCAGCTTCACCCATCTGGTTGGTCCCACGTGCCGAAACCATGATGATCCCTACATTATCGAGTGGCGAACCATTAAGCCTTTTTCGAACCGTGGTGTGAGGCATCAACACGACATCATCTTGATCGTCACCCACCATATTGGCACCTTTTTTCCCCAGAATCCCGATGACTCGGAAGGGCACATTATTGACCCTGATCATCTCGTCCAGCGGATTGACGGTACGAAATAGCTTGGGAATCAAAGTTTGGCCAATCACACATACTTTGGCGTTGGATTCAATGTCGCTGGTGGAAAAGAAACCGCCAGCTTCAAGCTCCCAGTTCCTCACAGTCAGGTAATCCTGCCCAACACCCTGGATCTGTTTTGGATTCCAGTTTTCATTCCCATAGATAATTTGCCCGGAACTTCCTACGATCGGAGATGCTGCCAGCACTGCTGGACATTCAGTTCCGATTGAATCAGCATCGGCCGTGGTGAGCGTGGGCGCTCCGGACTGCCTTGCCCCACCCCGCCTCGTTTGCCCTGGAAACACGAGAATCACATTCGTTCCCAAGGCTTCAAACTCACCGCTTACCAGCTTGCTTGCTCCCTGTCCGATAGAAACGATGGTCGTCACCGCCGCGATCCCAATCACGACACCGATGATGGTCAAAACCGCGCGCATCTTATTCTTTAGCAACGCACGAAACGCAATACGAACGGTATCAAAGAAAGACATGATCGCTTTAGTCCTTCTTGCCAATCACCAGCCTGTCACCCACCTTAAGATCACCCGAGACCATCTCGGTAAACTTGTTTTCCATCAATCCAGTCGTGACTTCGACAGCCCGCAGCAGCTCACCATCAACGACCCAGACGTGGCGTTGATTCTTTTTCCGTTGTGCTTCGGCGCTCTCGCTTGCTGTCTGATTGGCCACCTCATCTTTTTCTGCTTCAGTTTTCTTTGATCTCCACGTGGAGCCATCGATCAGCTGCCTGTCTGCCTCGCGAACCAGCTTGACGTTGTCAGGAAAAAAACGCAACGCAGCATTCGGGATCTTCGGGACATCATCCGTTGAATCTACCTCAAAAGAAATGCTGGCAGTCATCCCCGGCAGCAGTTTCAAATCGGGATTGCTGGCTGCAATCACAACGGGATAAGTCACAACATTCTGAGTTGCTACGCTGCTGAGATGAATCTGCTCAATCTCTCCGTCAAAAACTTCATCCGGATGTGCATCAACTGTGAAATCGACTGGCTTGCCCGCGTCTTTTGCGGCTTGAATTAATCCAATGTCAGCCTCGTCAACTGATGCAAACACGTGGACCTTCTGTCGCAGATCGGGAGCCACGACAAATAATTCTGGAGTTTGAAATTGTGCCGCCAATGTCTGGCCGGGACTGATCAACCGATTGATGACCACTCCGTCGACCGGTGAAGTCACTTCGCAATACTTCAGATTTGCCTGGGATGTTTCCAGCGACGCCTTGGCCTGCAGGATCGCTGCCTTGGCGAGCTTCCGCTGCGCCTGCAATGACTTGACCTCAAACACCAAAGCGTCCATCTCACGATCGGAAAGGAAGTCCTTGTTCTTATCCCGAAGTCGTTTCCCACGCAGATAGTTATTCAATGACTGCTGCAACTGCGCCTCAATACGCTCCAGCTCGGCTTCGCGTGTCGAAAGTGTTGCGTTGTCGCGATCCACCCCTGCCTTGAACAGTCGCGGGTCAACCCGAGCGAGCACATCACCTTGCTTCACTTCATCGTTAAAATCGACATTGAGTTCAACAATCGGTCCCGAGACAAACGAACCAACCGAGACCGACAAAACGGGCTGCACCGTCCCAGTTGAATTCACAAAACGCGTGATATCACCAGATTCGATTGCTGCCGTATCCCATGTAATCTTGTTACGCTCACGCCAATAATTACGCGCCGGCTGGTATCCCAAAGCCACCACAGCACCCAAAAGCACCAAAACGATCAATAATTTAAAAAGAATTCTCATACCGGCAGGCAATTAGCCTTCTTGATCGCGGAAAGTTCAAACAGCACGCTATTTCCGTGGCCGTCTGCAACATTTAGTGCATCCACCGCGACTCGTCCCTCTTGCCCCAACAAGCCACCAGCTCCTCTTGGAAACACCCCGGGCCACAAAGTCGACTGATTCATGGATGAATTGCACATCATATGAGAAAAGAGGCTTGAATACAGCATGAAAAGTTCAGTGCCCCAGTCCAACCCGTCTTCTCTAACCAAAAACATCATTCCCTGATGGCAGACCAACCAATAGAACACTGCAAGAGACCCAGCCCAAACTCGAAAGGCGACATTCAGAAGGTAATTTGTTGTCACCGGCTTGGACTGCTAGGCTAGATGGCGAAGAGATCCATCGAAATCACAGACCGCAGGCATCAAACAATCCTATCTGGCGAGCCAATCCAAATCAGCTTCAACGGCAGGCTGGCTTGTGACACTAACTACATTCACTTCGTGTCTCCCTCTTTTCATCCCGGCGTGAATTCTTGCTGACTCCACCACCTATCGAGCATCGCAAAGGCCCAGCACCGCCTCCGCTGCCGCGTAAGATACCCGAGGCGGCCGAGGATGCTTTTAATGCAATCAAGGATGATGAACTGGATCTTGAGACCAGCAAGGAACGCCAACTCCGCCAGTTTTCCGGATTCCTGTGTTCACTCATCGTTCACTTGATCATCCTCATCGCTTTGGCTTTGGTCCTGATTCCAAATGACCGCTCCGACCCGCTGGTGATCTCGATCGCAGCCGCTGACAATCAGGAACCGTGGCCCAACACCGAACCGCTCGCGAGCCTGACAAGCATCGACATCACCGCCCCTGCTCATGAAACCGTCACCGCCGAAACGGAGATGACAGAAATCGTAGAGGTCGACCTTGTCGAGCTAGCCGAACTGGAACCCACTCCGCTCTCTGGTGCAAGTGCTGCGGCTGCCACTGCTCCCGCTGATCCTCCTGCTGAGCTCGGTGACACAGGCAAGCCAAAACAAGGCATCAAGTTCTTCGGTGCCGAAGCTTATGGCAATCGCTTCGTGTTCGTCCTCGATGTTTCTTCCAGCATGGCCGCTCGCAATGGACGACGGCTTCTGCGTGCTACGATGGAACTGATTGGATCGATCAACCAGCTCAATTCTGAGCAAGAGTTTTCGGTCATTCTGTACAGCAACAATGCGTTACCCATGTTCTTCACGAAAAAAAACAATGAACCTGAGATGAGGCTAGCAACGCCGGCCAACAAGCAGGCTGCTGTCAATTGGCTCAGGTATAAAGTCCGCCCTCAGGGTGGAACCATGCCGGCGCGAGCTTTGCAGATTGCGGGGAATCTGAAACCGGATGCCGTGTTCTTTCTTTCGGATGGCGAGTTCCTGTATGGTCACACAGTGAACCTGAACTCACCACTGAACGCTTTTTTCCAGAATTTCGGAACAGCTAGACAAGCAATGCCGCCACCTGGCGGAGCCCTTCTGGACCCTGCAGCGGTGCTGGCTGAATACCCGCGAGAAATCATTGTTCATACCATCGCCTTCGAAAGCGTCAGTAGCGGACCCTTGATGGAACAGATTGCAAAACAAAAAGGTGGTCAGTATCGATTCATTCCAGCACCGTGAATTTTTACTCACAAAATGCCGTATGATCCGCACGTGCAAGAATGCCTTGTTGTTATCGAACGGTTTTCTTGTCAGCAGGTTTTCATGTCGCCCTGACCGTAAGCCTCAGGAATCAGGCATCAGACTACGACTGCCACAGTGGAGCCAGGGGTCGGCAGATGCAATTGACTTGGTTTCGTGCCTACCGAGCGTCATATCAAGACCAGCCATGACTTCGACAGGAGCTGAACAGTGAATCAGCCACAAAGTCTCAGAAACACTGCTTACCAGGGGCCCGGCTGACCGCAAACGAGTCCGTTCAAAACCTAGACCACAAAAAAATTTTATCGCAACGGCATGACTGCAGCGGCGATTGATTCAGGTACTGGACTGTTGAGCGATTCAATAGAGCACAAACTAACCAACAAGACTTTCATACAAGGTTCCATCATGCCACTCGACCGAAACGCCGCGATTGGTGTACTCGTAGCGTTAAGTGTTGCCATGCAGCTGCACACGGGTGTTGCTTCAGAGCGTCCTAATATTGTGTTCATTCTGGCAGACGACCTTGGCTACGGTGATGTCAAAGCATTTGGCGCTGAGAAGTGCAATGTGGACACACCCAATTTCGACCAACTGTGTGCAGAGGGCATGAAGTTCACCGATGCACATGTGACTGATTCTGTCTGTGTTCCCAGCCGCACCTCGATCATGACAGGTCGTTACGCTTTTCGTTTTGGAAAGGCTGAAAGGGGTGGACCTTGGGGTTTCACTGGCTTGCGGTTCCCCGAGTCACAGCACACTGTGGGAGACATGTTCCGGTCGGGCGGTTACACAACAGGCTACGTAGGAAAATGGCACCTCGGCACCCGCATGACGACTCGCGATGGTGAAGTTCAAGGTCCCGACAATACTGACTTCACGAAACCGATACAGATCGGTCCCAGCGATTATGGATTCGATGAATGCTTCTTTCTACCCGGATCGCTCGATATGTTTCCCTATGCCTACGTACGAGGTAAGCAATGGCAGGGAAAGGTGACTGCTCAAAAAGGCTGGAGCGCCTTCAACCGGGTAGGACCAGCTGCGGAGGACTTTATCGACACCGAGGTTCTGTCCACGTTCTGCAAAGAGGCCGGAACATTCATTCATCGCCAAGCCAAACAAGCCACGCCTTTCTTCCTATTCGTTGCTCTCACGGCGCCACACACACCCACCTCACCGGAAGCTGCGTTTCGAGGCAAGAGCCGCATTGGAATCTACGGCGATTTTGTCATGAATGCTGATGCTTGCATCGGCAGAATCCGCGAGCAGCTTTCCGATGCGGGGGTAGCCCGGAATACAGTCCTGATGGTCGCTTCTGATCACGGCCCCGGACACTATTCAGGCCGTCGACCACAGGCGACTGCGAACCAGATGCAGGAGATGGAAAAGGATGGACACTTCTCAACCGGCCCATGGCGAGGCTACAAGTTCTCTGCCTTTGAAGGTGGGCTTCGAATCCCATTTGCGACGGTTTGGCCTGGTGTCATCAAACCGGGGAGCGTCAGCCATTCCCTGATCGGACTGAATGACTTGATGGCGACATGGGCTGACATTGCAGGTATCCGTCTGTCCACAAAGCAGGCACCTGATTCCTCAAGTTTCCTACCGGTTTTAAAGCAACCGGAACTGCCTCATCGCAAAAATCTGATAATCCGGGGAACACGGTCCAACGCTTTTCGCGACGGTGACTGGAAACTGATACTTGGTCCGGGAAGCGGAAGCTCAGGACAGTTCTACACAGAACCAAAATCCGAGGATGCGTGGAAACAGGCGATTGAAGTTTTTGGTCGTAACCCTGCGAATCACAAAGAACTCGAGGATCCTATCTTCATGCAATTGTACAACCTGAAGAATGACCCCGCCGAATCCATCGATGTATCCGATGACCACCGTGACCGAATGAAAAAGATGCTGGCAGACTACCAAAAAATCATTCGTAACGGCCGATCCACGCCGGGATCACCCCTTCGCAATGATCGAGACGTCAAGGCATTCCGCCCACCCGCGTTTGTCTGGAAAAGTAGGTAACGAGAACAGCAATCAACAAGGTGCTGACGCCATGTCTCGTCGAAGCCAAAGCCGCGATCAAGAATGGAATTGTCTCGCTGCCTATGGCAACTCACGAATTCTCAATCCCCGGAACTCAATTGGCGATCCCTCAGATTCCAGGCACAGGTATCCCGTGCTGGGTGAGCACCCCGTGCCACCGGAAACCTCCTCACCATTGACCCACAAACGAACTTCACCATTGATGGCGCGGACGTAATAGTGATTCCACTGACCGGTATCAAGCGTCAATTCTTTCGACGGAAAACTCCTTCGGCCGTTGGGAGCGACAGGTGGAAATGGCTTCATTTTTGCTGCACCAACTGGGAACACGTCGCCATGGCACGTGAACCAGTCAGCCTTGCGTTTCCCTCCTTGCTCAAACGCAGCCTTGTACCCCAGATCGAGCACTTGCACTTCGATCCCATGAGGCAAGCCCGGCCCTTTGAGGCTTTCCAGCGACGCGGGAATGGTCCAAACAAAAATCCCGGAGTTCCCAGCATCTTTCATGTGTCGCCATTCGCAGACCAGTTCAAAGTTGGTGTACTGTTTTTGAGTTCGCATGACACTGACAGGTTTCCCGGTGCAATGAATCTCATCACCTTTGAACGACCACGTGTCATCAGCACTATTCACCTTGGCAAAATCAGCTTTACCGAGCGCAACCCACCCCGGGCCAGAGCCATCAATTCTCGCAACGGACTTGGGTTCATCAGCTCGTAGGGTCGAAAGCCCCATCAGTCCGAGAAATGAAAGGGAGACCAGCATGCTGCGATATTCTGTAACCACGATGTGTTTGCCTTCTGCAGTTTCGAGTTGCATGTCTTAACTTGTTGTGTACTTTCTTTGGCGGCACCAAATCTCACGGCATGTTGCGTCACGCCTGCAATTTGACATGCAGGCCAACTGGGTGCCATGGAACCTGGACCGCGGACAGGACCAGCATCGCGTGTGTGTCTCTGTCCAGACGCAAGAGGTTAACCTGTAACGCTTTCGCGTTCCACTTCACGCAGACGTGAAAGCAGTTTGGAAACGGAGAAAAATGGCAAACTCTCGAGGAACTCGCATCGAGTGAGGTATGAAATCACAAATGATGCAGCACGCTGGCTAGTGGGACAGTCTGCTGAGTTCCCGGATCTCATCCTGATCAAGCAAGCGTTGCCAAACCGCGACTTCATCAATCCAACCATCAAAGTTCCTGCCCTTCCCCGCGCGATGACCACCGATCACCAATCCCCCAAATTCAGCAGCCGGACCTTTCACAGGCAATGGATGAACCGCTGCAACATCTCCATTGAGGAACAAACTGAGTGATTCAGCATCGAAGGTAAACGCTACGTGATTCCAATGATCGCGCAACCGCTGACGGTCCAACAGAAAGTCAAAGGGCCCCTGAGAAATCTGCCTAGGCGCTGCTCCGGGACTGGCTGCGGGCTGCAAAGTCACCGTGTACAACTGCAGGTTGATTTTGCTGGGGTCGGCGGTGGCTCTTAAACCGAGGGATAAATGCCACGCCCGAGTGTTGCTGGGCACACCCTGAGCTGTACTTTCGAGCAGGAAACTGCGATCACCCGTTGCGTGCTTCGGCAAACTGGCGGGTTTGAACCACAACGAAACCGTGTGGGCAGTGGAATTGTCATCAAGAAAACTTTTCGGCACATTCAGGAATTGGCTTTTCGACCGTTGGAAACGGACAGCACCTCCGGAAGTCTGTGCCGTTTTATCAATCGACGCACCGCCATGGGACTGGGCGTCAATCCTGGCACCCAACAATGATTGGTTCTGCAGCCCTTGATCGAAATCCCAATGCGCTCGCATCCCTGCTGACAAGTTTTTGTCAGGCGATAGCGGTGTCAAAGACGTGAGAGTCAAGACAACACGTCGATTCACCCGACCCTCTGGCTGACGAAACTCAGCGGTAAGGTAAGATTCGTCTCCACGGGTATCTACGGTCAAGGTCAGGAACTGACGTCCTTCTACCAGTGACCACAGCAACGAGGGATGATACACATCGAGCCCTGTTATCGTGCGTTCATGCCCGGGTGAAATGATAAAGTCGTGCAAGTCATAACCGACTCGATCAGGATGCTTCAGGTGCCGTGCTACATGGATATCACCGCCCAGTAAAGTGACACCAGGGATCTGCTGATCTTTGATGAAGTCCAACAAAGCATCACGTTCATACCAATAGGTAAACATGTCGTCGGTTTCGGAGTTTTTCTTATCCTCCCAGATCGCACCCATCGCGAGCACCTTGAACTTGGCCTTCGACTCTTTCAATCCCTGCAGCAACCAATCCCACTGCTGCTTCCCAAAACAGGTAGGCTGACTGCGATCGACCGGCGATGGCTCGGTCTGTGAGAAATAACGAGGGTCCAAAAAGAATATCTCAAGCGATCCCAGATCCAATTTGTGATAGACACCCTCACTGCCATTGCCGTAACGATCATGCGCGCGATAGTCGACAAAGGCTTTTCGCGTTCGTATCTTGCCTTCAAGCAGGTTCAATCCATTTCCGTTGTTCTTGCCGAAATCGTGATCATCCCAGATTCCAACCACCGCAGTTTTTTTTCCCAAGCGGACAAGATCCGGCATCTGCAGAAATTGGCGGTGCTTCTTTCGGGCAACACTGAGGTCAGAACTGTCGATGTAGGGCGTGTCGCCCATCAAGCAAACCGCATCAACCTTGAGCTGTTCCATCTCACTCCAGATTTCCGTCGGTTCGACATCGACGCAGGACACAAAACTGACCACCACACGCTCTCCAGAACGCTGCTGACTTGCTGTGGTGAAACGGTGCCTGAAACCCGCCTTGACCAGCACCTTTGGAGAATCACCGGTTGTCGCAATCTGGTATTCATAAGTCGATGCTGGCCGAAGCCCACTTACGGTGAAGTGCGCAACAAAGTCGTGCTCGGCTTTGCATTCTGCGCTGACCATTTTCACCATCTGCTTATTGGCATCAAAGACCTGCAAGCTCAGTGTTTGAGCTTCTGCAGAAGGACGGTACAGCATCCGCACACCACTGGATGAAATCGAGCCTATCAACGGCCCGACAACTTCATTGGCATACAAAGCGGAACCCGTGGCAAGGATGCCAAAAATACAAACCAGACACGTCCGCATCAGTTCAATCTCTCAGGCTGGGAAAACGCTAATCAAAGTTACGACAACGGCGATTCTGCTACATTAAACACAAGAAGACTTGAAACCTGAAAGATATCCCGATCCTGTGCAGTCG
Organism: Planctomycetota bacterium; assembly: GCA_029977825.1. Classification (GTDB taxonomy): domain Bacteria; phylum Planctomycetota; class Planctomycetia; order Pirellulales; family Pirellulaceae; genus Rubripirellula. The sequence goes on from JAPOKD010000007.1 coordinate 30,443, forward strand.
ATCAGGGAACACCACATAGATTTATCTGCATTATGCCAAGACAAGCTCGCCATCATTACTACTGGGCCCCCATTCTAATCGTGCTGGGCTTCTCCTGTATCGCGGGCAGCGCGGTGAATGCTGAAGACAGGGACCGACAGGCTGCGCCCAATATCGTGCTATTTCTGGTGGACGACATGGGCTGGCAAGACACCTCGGTGAGCTTTGGAGTGGAAGTCACCGCGCTGAACCGACGATATCGAACGCCAAACATGGAACGGCTTGCAGCTGCCGGCATGAAATTCACACAGGCCTATGCATGCAGTGTCTGCTCACCGACGCGGGTCAGCCTGATGACAGGATTGAATGCAGCAAGACATCAGGTTACCAATTGGACACTGAAAAAGAACGCTACCAATGATCGCCCCCATCCGACATTGAAGTTTCCGAAATGGAACATGAATGGACTTTGCCCTCACCCAGATGTTGAGGGCACGGTTCACGCCAAAGCGTTACCTGCCTACTTAAGCGAGGCGGGCTATCACACCATTCACGCAGGAAAATCCCATTTTGGAGCAACAGGAACCGCCGGCTCTGATCCTCGAAATATTGGCTTCGACATCAATATCGGAGGACATGCCGCGGGAGGCCCGGGCAGTTATCTGGGCAAGCAGAATTTCAGCGCAGCTTGGCGCAACGGCGATCGGATATGGGATGTCCCGGGACTTGAAAAATACCACGGGCAAGACATCTTCCTCACAGAAGCTCTGACCATCGAGTCGATTGCAGCAATGGATCAAGCGATCGAACAGGACAAACCATTTTTCCTTTACATGTCGCACTATGCAGTTCATGTACCGTTTGCAGTCGACGATCGCTTCTATCAGAGTTACCGTGATCAAGGCGTGGGTCACACTGAGGCGATGTACGCTGCAATAGTCGAAGGCATGGACAAATCCCTCGGCGACATTTTAGATCACCTGGAAAGTCGAAACATCAGTCAGAATACAGTAGTCCTGTTCATGTCCGATAATGGTGGTCTCAGCGCCAGCGGACGAGGCGGAAAAAGACACACGCACAACAAACCACTGTCGAGCGGAAAAGGCTCAGCCCATGAGGGGGGAATTCGGGTTCCGATGATTGCATGTTGGCCGGGAGTGACGCCTCCCGGATCGGAAACTGATCACCCCGTCATTATCGAAGATTTTTTTTCAACAATCCTTGAGATCGCCGGCGTCCCTGATGTCAAACAGATTGGTGGTGTGATCGATGGAATCAGCTTTGCCGGTCTTTTACGTGGTAAAGCAGAAACAACCACATTCGAACGCTCTCTGTACTGGCACTTTCCCAACCACTGGGGGCCGAAGGGCCCAGGAATTGGACCGTCTAGTACGATTCGGCGTGGCAACTGGAAGTTGATCCATTATTACGACGGTCGCCCCACAGAATTATTCAACCTTGCTGCAGACCTTGGCGAGTCAGAAAATCTGGCGACGCGGAATCCGCAAATTGCAAAAAGTCTGGCTGACGATTTACGTAAATTCCTGAGCGATGCGAAGGCACAATACCCGTCTGACAAAAGCACGGGTGAGGTGAAAACCATTCAACTGCAGTAGCAGAACTGAAGCCAGATGCTTACCAGCGGCAAACCGAAACCCCAGCTTTGGTAAATCCCCACCACAGATGGACCATTCTCAACGAGCGAGTGTGTCTCTTACGGAATTCCGACTTCGATTTGGGAACGACGGTGATATACTGAGACCTCGAAAAGGCTCTAACCCAACTCGACAATTTCTCACAAATGCCAC
>JAPOKD010000066.1 GCA_029977825.1 Planctomycetota bacterium
ATCTGACATTGGGAAATCACTCGGCAACGAGTCGCAAACGCTTTGGCAAATGCAAAACGGATACGCACTCGCCTCCCGGGCTGGCTTGAGCATCATTACCAAACACCTCTCAGGATTGGATACTCAATCACTGGATTCACTTCGTTCCAGGTTGCGTGTCGGAATCATGTGGAATACTGAAGTTACCCTTACAAATTCCGCGCAAGACTCCACTTCAATCCCGGCCAAGCAGCCGCAGTCAACAAAACTCGTATCCCAGGTGTATTGCTCCGCTGTCCCTGTCTCCTACTCATCTGAACCGGCCTCAGCGTGGGAACCTTTTGCCCGACTGATACTCGAAGCAACTTACGAGGCAACATTCAGTGCGGCCGTCATCAATAAGGCTAGAAACGGGTCGAACATCCTGTTCTTGACGATGATTGGTGGCGGAGCCTTTGGCAACCAACCGGAGTGGATCATCGATGCAATACGACGCGCCTTGCGACTGCATGAGCATAGCGGCCTCGATGTACGAATGGTAAGCCATCGCCAAACCAATCCGATGCTTGATTCATTTGCCAGCGAATTCTCAACGAGATAAAACTCTCGCACCCCAAGTTTGGCCACAAACACGGGCGGCTGAAAGTCATGCTAAAGCTGATCACATCAGTGCATGCCCATCGCCGACCTTTCCAAGGTCGCCCATTCAGTCAGGCCGATCCGATTTTGACCCTGAAACTGAACACCAACAACGTCAATCCCCAGTACTTTGTCATGGCTATTGTTCTGCCTTGACTTCGTTGGATTCTGCCAAAACTTCTTGCATACGCCCCAAACGCCATGACACGAAAAGCCACATCACCACAACTGGAAGCAGACAAAGATTCAGAGTCCTCAAGCCCAATCCCTCAAGGCCCGTAAAAGCGGAAGCCGAAGCAGCATCACTGCCACGTAACACTACCGTGTCAATGAAGCCTTTGGACTTGTACTTATCTTCTCGCTTGACAACGGTAAAAAGCACTTCGCGAGCGGGTACCGTGATTCCGTAAACAGCAGAGCGGCCTATGACAACGGCTACTACCATTACCTGCAAACTTGAATCGACTGCAAGTGCGGAGAAACTACAGAGATAGATTGCCGGCAGCACCATGAGAGCACCTGCAACACCACAATAACGAAGGATGAAGCTGGACAGGAACAACTGAGCCACCAGCGTTAAAATCTGCGTCGCGAGATCAATATTTGCAAACAGTTGTGTCCGATCTGATTCCTCGGGCAGTGCGGCATCTACGATTGCTGCTTGTTCAAAATACATCTGTGTGCCACAAAACTGCACAAAGAAGATAAAGACGCAAATGACTTGCAGGTAAGGAGACCGCAACACATGGGTCACCGCATTCAACCAGCCGCTACGGGCGGGTGGAACAGTTTGTTCCACTTCGACCACCGACGACTGACTATCAGCGTGTGCAAGAATCGCAGCTTGCTTCTCGAGCATCCAAGCGCAAACCAACCCCAACTCAATCACGACAATCGGCAACAACATGAACTGATCTTTGGTCAGCAACTTGGCCAATTGGCTTGTCAACAAAGATCCAACCACGGCTCCGACCGTCCCACCAGCCGCAATGAATCCGAACAGACGTTTTGCCTGACGGGTGGAAAAAAGGTCAGCGACAACACTCCAAAACACAGTGGTTGCAAAAACACCAAAGAAACTGATCCAGACAAACAAAATCCATGCTGCCCATGTCTGCACAATCTCTGAATCACTGCGAAGAAAAACCCAGAAACCCACGAGACACAACGCGAATGTCTGGTAGACCACTCGGACCAGCCAGCGACGGGACAATAAATTCACAAGAAGCCCATACGCAGGCACAGCCGCCAACATGGTTAAAAAAGAGATATAAAACAGCTGTTTCAGATCTTCAGGACCAACCAGACTGCCCAGCGTCTCACGAACTGGACGTATGACAAAATAGCCCAGCAGCAGAAAGAACAGCCAGACCGTAGCAAGGAGGGCACTGGCCCCTTCTCCCTGATGTATGCGAGGCATCCAGCGTTTGCGAAAAACTCCTTCGATCATTCTGCACACATCCAAGCATTACGTTTCTCACCCGGTTCCATCACCTCAACGTCCCAGCCCGTACCGAGCAGGAATCCCATCATTCTGGAATCATCTTGACACCGGCAGGAGGCTTCAAATCGCGTACCAACCAACTGACTTGCGCCTCTGATCTTTCCTGCAGCAAGGCATCAAACAAGGCGTTCACCGCATCACGCCGCAACTGTGACTGATCGGCCAAATCTTCGAATTCCAGATCGCCAACCTCAACTTGATGCAAACACACCAAATGGATTCCCAACGGACTCTGAATCGCTGCACTTACCTCACCTGTCTTCATCTTCCTGATGGCGGTCATCAAACTGCCTGGCAGGTCGCCATCTTTTTGAACCCAGCCAACTTTTCCGCCATCAGTTGCTGACGCAGACTCACTGTGCTCAACCGCAGCATCGTAAAACGCCTGCTGCGGTTCTTCGCTGACGCGAATCTGGTCGGCCAACTCGTTAACGTTTGCCAAAGCTGCACGCCACGAAGCCGCATCACTTTTATCGGCTTTGACAAATATCTGTGAAACTTCCCAGCGACCACCTGCATACTGATCGCGATGAAGATTAAAAAACTTTTTCAGATTCGCGTCATTCAAACGGCTTTTCAGATATTGTCCCCACGCCAATCTCCAACGCAGGTCCGTCACGAGTGATTTTTCATCAGCTTTTCGCTCGGCCGCCTGCTTCTGAAGGCTACTGCCACGGCGTCGCAGGTCCAATGCCAATGCCTCAACTTGACGTTGCAACATGGATTCAAGAGTCACTCCACCTTTCGCCTCAAGCGACTTCATCGCCAAGTGCCGACGGACGATCAAAGCTGCAGTCGCACGGCGCACGTCCGCTCCAACACGCTGCAAATCTTTAGCTTGCAGACGCTCCGTAAGAACCAGATTCAATTCACCAAAAAACACGGGCTCGCCATCAATAGCAGCAATGGGATCTCCGGGTTCAAGATCATTGCCGGCAGCGATACAAGACACCACAGGCATCATTGAAATGAAAACGAGCAGCACATACACAACAAAATTATTCACGGCAGTGGAATGTCCTGTATCACGAATGACACTTCATTGGGAACGAAAGAGGTGGGTGACTGATAAACGAAGGTTGCTTCCCCTGCATCATCACCAAGATCAAAGCGGTAAGCGACACCAACACCGGTTTCGGTGGTTCGATAACGTTCAAAACCAAATACATCTGCTTTCGTACCATCTTCAAGCCGGACATAGGCTTGGTTCTCGAGGATCCAGGAATAATGGCTTGCCAGCGCTTCTCCCGCATTCTCAAGCTCGACGCCAACCCGTATTTCATAGAGTGGACCATCACGACGAACCGACTCCAATTGCACCGTCATGGCATCAATTTTCTGTTTTACATTGGGTTCCGCCAATGGAATTTCAAACAACTTTTTTTCACCAGGCAAAAGAGCAGTGATGACTCCTGACAAGGAGTTGATTTTTGAGGGCCGACCAGCCGGCAGTTGCAGCGGAAAGTAAACTTCGCTGAAAGCAATCTCTGCATTGGTTGTGATGGAAATGTTCCTTCCGGAGTCCTGTGGCTTTACCGCAGCGTCGTCATCCAGCTTCCCCGATATCTGTGCGACAGGAATGGTAAGACCCAAGGGAGTCAAACGGGGCTCCCAACTGACTTCAACAGCAACATTCAGCCCATTGAGTTCAGCCTGCCTGAGATTACGACGAGACGCCACCGAAGTTGGCTCAAGCCGATAGACACCAACGTACGCCGCAGAATCGACACGGGAGGGCCGTTTCTCAGATCGCGGAACCAACTTCAACGTCTCGCTTTCCCCACCATAAAAGTTGATATCAAGATTCGCCTGATCCAAAACAACGTCAACTGCATGCCAGAAACCGAGAGGTGCCGCAACCGGATTAATGGGTATTGAGTTATCCAGATCGTGTTCAAACTGAATTCCGCTAGCAAGACTGATCGCAGCCAATGCATCACCAAGGTTGGCCACCTTATCGAGCTTAATTCGCGTCGACTTTGTATCCACATCCGCCTTTTCGCGAGCTGCCATCAAAGCCTTGCGAACTCGCCTGAGCCGTTCCGATTTTTCAATTGAAACGACAGCGTCCTCTTGGGGCAAGTACTGCAACGCGTCGGGGCCTGCAGCAATTAAAGATCGTTCCGCATCCTTACGAACCCGCAAGGTTGGCGAATCAAGTTCATCCACCCACTCAAGCACATCCGCCCTAAAGGCGCGGCGGGCAGCTTCCGATTCAACCGATTCATCATCACCTGCCTCGCTCTGTTTTGCCGCCTCGGATTCGTCCTGAGCCTGGGCCTGAGCAATAAATGCCTGAGGAACTGTCACCTGAATGAAAAGAAGAAAAACCAGTTGGCCCAGTCGTAAGCATCTGCTTCTAAAACGGCAGCGAAAGCGTGTGCGGACGGGCGTTACGGTCCTCATGAACCAAACAACACGCATGAAATAGTACCCAGAAAGCGGAGGATCAAAGTGTAACCCGGGATCTGAACCGGAGCCGCTGGATTTTAACCTAGCCTAGGGGTATCCGTAGAACCAAAGTCAATTTTCCAAGATACATTTCCATGCAGCCGAACCGTTTCACCCTGTCCCGAGCAGTAATCGCTTTACTCCTGGTCACTTTTTCAAGCCGATTTTGTGCCGGACAAACCAGTGGTATGATCGAGTTTTCTGCCTATGGGAAAATCAAAAAAGGGATTTTGCTCGTCGACCTTGCACATGAACTGATCATTTTGGGGCGTGATGGCTGGATCCACTCAGTCGACCCAAGATCCCCAAACTCAAATTGGCAACGGATTGAAGAGGAAGTGTTTGCAGCTGCTCCCGCGGCCGAAATTCGAAATCAACTGCGAAGCGAATTTGGACCGGAATACGAGGTTCTTTCCACCAAGAATTTCCTGGTCGTCCAACCCCGCGGGCGAGGCGATCGATGGCCAAAACTGTTTGAGCAATCCCATCGCTCCTTCATCAGCTACATGACCAAACGTGGTGTCAAGATCCGCAGTGGCAGTTTTCCAATGGTCGCTATCGTTTTTCCAGACGAATCTGGCATGCGACAGGAGTTTGAACGACTGGACATCGAAGTAGGGCGCGTCGCAGGCCTGTACTCAGTCAACACGAACCGCGTCATGACGCATGATGCAACCCGAACCAGCTCTGTAATGGCAACCGTCCGACACGAGGCAGCACACCAGTCGGCATTCAATTCCGGAGCACACAGCCGGATTAACGACACACCACGCTGGATCACAGAAGGGATTGGGCAAATGTTTGAGCCGGCCGCCATGACAGACCCCCGCGGCGCGACACAACTCGCTGACCGCGTCAATCAGGAAAGCCTTCAGTATCTGCGCAAGAAGGTCCTGACAGTGGATTCTGGACGCTTTGTGCAAACCGCCATCACGTTGATCGGCGACGACATGATGTTCAAGGACGAGAAGCAAATCAACGAGGCGTACGCCGTTGCATGGGCCCTGATGTTTTATCTTGCAGAACGACAACCGAAGGCATTTAGCCAACTACTCAACGAGACTGCTGGACGCCGACCATTCCAAGCCTACCAACGCCGTGACCGTATCGCTGACTTCGAACGGATTGTGGGAATGGATACATTCGAATTCAGCAGAAAAACGTTGCGATATCTTGAAACACTTTAGTGCTATGCCGTGTGGACGCCCCAAATCCTGCCTGAAGTGCCGAACGGGATTGCTGCGTCACATCGTTCCCCAATAAGGAACCCGCACTTTTCTCAGACACTCCGGAAGAAACCGGATACAGAGTGCATGGTTGCCGTCCGAACAAAACCTGATGCATCATGAATGACTGAGCCGACGGGAAAGCAGCCGATTCTTTCCAGGCAATCACCGCTGCATGCATGCATCTCACGATCTAACGCGGGCACCCATCACTGCCATGAGCAAATCGGACCATTCGCCACAGGCTTGCCTTCAACGAAACACACTCATACAGGCGCACTCATTCGGGCGCACTCATTCGGGCACACTCGCAGTGGCTCTGATCTGGCCCGAGAAATATCCGGGAGCGGACGGTGGCAAACCGGGCACACCTCCCTCTCGAGAACAATCTTTCGCTAGCTGCCATCCATTTTCGCCGAACTTCCAAAGTGCATACCCATAGGTTTCCCCACGGGCAGCATTCAGATCAACAAACAGTGGATCGGCCTCCGGCAGACTTGCAACTGGTCTTGGCATAGCACCGTTCCTTCCGTGAAGTTTGTTTTACGCATCGCAACACACAACACGCGCCGCGGCCAAATCCTAATAAAGGAAGTGGGGTGGGTCAAAACTTTCTTAAACATTTTCGCAAGGAAATCAATGCAATCAAAATCCGTTTCTTTTTGACGGCGGCTCGACACAGAAAACTTTACATTACTACTGAACCGCCAACACCCGTTGGCAGCTTTTTTCACCAAATGTTGTACATGGGGAGCGTTCGCAGCATGAAAGTATTAGTGCTAACCGGCGCGGGCATCTCAGCTGAATCTGGCATACCAACTTTCCGGGGCGTTGATGGACTGTGGGAAGGCCACCGTGTAGAGGAAGTAGCGACCCCCACAGCCTTCGATCAAAATCCTGAACTGGTTCACAGGTTTTACAATACACGCCGAAGACATCTACTGCAGAAAGACGTCCGTCCGAATGCCGCACATATTGCGTTGGCAGAATACGAAGCCAACCACGACGACGACTTTCTGCTGATCACTCAAAACGTCGACCATCTGCACTTTGCTGCTGGTAGTCAAAACGTCTTACCCATGCACGGTCAACTTCTGGAAGCCAGATGCACTCAAACAGACAAGGTGTACCCATGGTTTGAAGATCTAAGCCCAAACACACCTGACCCCGAGACGCCTTCACGCCGTGGAAACTTGAGGCCGAATGTGGTCTGGTTTGGTGAGATGCCTTACGGCATGGAAAAAATCCAACAAGCAGCCCGGAATGCCGACCTGTTTCTGGCGATAGGAACGTCGGCAGTTGTTTATCCCGCTGCAGGCATCGTTCAGCAAACACCGCTGAATTGTCAACGTGTTGAAATCAATCTCGACACGACACCTCAGTCAAAAGTGTTCACGGAAACGATCCGTGGACCGGCCACAGTCGAGGTGCCGAAATTTCTCAGACGCGTGCAAGAATCGTGCAAGAACACAAACGAACACTGACTTCGAAGATGCGTCCTAATACTCGATCGACTCTTCATCACCACTGGCTAGATTCTGGCGATCTCGAAATATCTGTCGGGATCGATGGGGCTGATAACGCGAGTCCGACGGTTGTGCGACGATCACTTTACCCGCAGGTGTAGGTTCCACGATCCGCATCACCTGACCACCGGCGTGAGGAACTTCCATCGGGTCCATGTTGAGTATTTCGCCTTGGCATCCGGAGCAACCGCTGTCGCACGAATCACATCCAGAGAGGCCTTCATGGCAGGTACCAGCGCAGCCCGCGACACCGCAACCGTCGCACCCTACCGGTGTAGACCGATAACCCCACAAAGTTGGAAAGCCGCCGAATACTGACCGGCACTTACCGCAGGATTGCCCGTTGTAATTCCCACAGCCGTCGCACGGGTCACAACGCTCTGCTGGATGGTTGATCCATGGATCAACGTAAAGTTCACCACACCCATCGCACTGATCACACCCGGCACAAGTGCTGCCGAACGCTAGAGGTCCACCGGCTCCGTTGGGACAAATCATGGGCCGCGTACAACAGCCGGTAAAACAGATCAGGGCCGCAACGAGCGATGCGCACCCCATTCGATATGCCAATGACATGATCATGAATCCCCCTTGATTGATCTTGCGTGAACACAACCGTTATCGACGACGCAATCCGAAAAGTTGAATATTTCTATCCAATCGTTAAAACTTGAATCGTCGCCCCCGGGATCGTGAAACTCCTGCCTGCCACGTTGCGAACGATAAACTTCCCGTACCACTTCATATCTGGGCTGCAGAAACCCCAACGCTTCGCGAGTCCAATTCGATTTCTTTGGATGTCTCAACCAAGGTCCGTATCTTCGTAGAAACGCAAAAGGGCGGGCAAACGAAACTGTGACTTGTGCAGCACCACCCATCCTGCCTGTACATTCTCACATGCTCAGATGCGACAACCGTTCGACCTGACACCGCAACCGAAAGATGGTTGAAACGAATGGACAAGCACTCGTGGCCTGCATAGCGGGTCACGACAGCGACCCAAAAACACAGAGGCTCCAACCCGAAATTTCGCGGTGAAAAACGGACATTTCCCAAACAATGCCGAACAAAACCCTGCATCGCAAAACCATCGGGAAAATCGAAGCCAGATGCGTGCCTGCCAACCGTGGTTAGCGTTGGCGAAATGTCTGCAGAGATACCTGCAAAGGATTAGCCCAACAGACGGGCAGCCACAGTATCGGCAAAAAGGATCCCACGTTCCGTCAACTTGATCCAAGATGGTGATTGCTGCAAGACAAGGCCTTCGTCGACTGATTGAGTAATTGCAGCACGGCAAATGTCTGCGATCGAGACCCCCGTTTCAGATTTCAGAACATCAAGATCTATCCCTTTGACCATCCTCACACCAAATGCTGCTCTTTCTCGAGCATACTGTTCGCGTGTAATCGTTTCCCGCTCCGCCGTTGGACTTTCCGCTGACTCCATGCGTCGCAGATAAGTTGTCGTACTCCTGTGATTCACCTCTCTCTTACCATCGACAAACCTGGCTGCGCCTGGTCCAACAGCATGCCAGCCAAGCCCTTTCCAATAGTTCAGATTGTGCTGACAGCGTGAACCTTCACGTGCGAAACTTGAAATCTCGTAGTGCTGAAAACCGGCATCGCTTAACCCCTGCCGTGCAGCCTGATACATTTCGACTTCGCAGCTTTCACTTGCCGAAGACAAATCACCTCGGGCACGTCTTGACCAGAACGAAGTACCTTTTTCAAACGTCAGCGCATATGTCGAGATGTGCTTTAAAGGCAACTCGCTGGCCACTGCCAAATCAGTTCGCCAATCTGAAAGGGTTTCACCGGGTGCTGCAAAAATAAGATCAATGGAAACATTGCCAATAACATCGGCGACCATTTGGACAGCGTTAATTGCATTGTCCGGCGAATGGGTTCTCTCGAGCACCTGCAACTTATCAACATTGAAGGACTGAACCCCCAGACTGACACGATTCACTCCATGCTCATGAAGCAGTGCTACTTTTTCACGAGTAACGTCTTCTGGATTTGCTTCCATCGACCACTCGCAATCATTCGAAAACCGAAAACGCTGTTGCAGCATACACAGAAATCTTCGCAACTGGCCGGCGTCAAAGTGCGTAGGCGTTCCACCACCAACGAACAGGGTATCGACAACTGGACGATGCAGTGATTCCAATTCCAGATCGACCGCACACAGGTAGCGTTCAATCAAGTCATCCCGATCAGCAACAACACTGAAATTGCAGTACCCACAGCGGTGACGACAAAACGGCACGTGGACATAGGCTGCACGAGGCAAGGGCCAAACTTCCTGTGCCATCACAACCAGAGCTTCAATCGGCCACCCAAACCATCCGGCAAAGCCTTTTGCACAAATCGTTTTACCTGCGCAACGTTGTAACGCGTGCTGAGATGAGCCGCGATGATTAGTTCATTATTGAACCTCTCAGCACGCTGGCGATAATCATCAATGTGCATGTGACCATGCTTGTGAATTTTTTCCTTGCGATGCTCAGGCGCCACGAAAGTCATTTCACTGATAAGAACTTTCGCTTCGAAAAAAACCGGATTTTCATCGAGACCTCGTGGGTTAGTATCCCCGGTATAAGCTACTACGGGTACGCGCAGTTCCGTTGTCACATCGGTTCCAGCGTTCTTCAGATCTCTGATTTCCGCACCACTCAGATCCTGAAACTCGGGTTTGAGCTTGTGACGTCGCTGGTGCACCACAAATCCCACAGAATCAATGGTATGTCGTGTTGGCAGGGCGGTCACAACATACTCACGACTGACATCCGTTTCGTCACCTGGCAATAGCCCGACTAATTCGCAGGGCATCGCGCCTCGATCAAGCCTTCTGAAATTCTGAAGCATGTCCCAAGCTGTATCGACAGCGGAATCTGGCAGGTAGATCACCGGCGGATCCATTTTCATCATTCGACGCCTCGAAACATATGCGGGCAAGGCAGCGATGTGATCAAGATGGGCGTGCGAAATAAACAATGTCGGCGTGCCCATGAAGTCCCACGGCTGCACCCCAACATCGAACAACAATTTCAGTTCATTGACCCGCCAACAAGTCTGCACCGCAGCGCGAGAATAGCCCTCGATGGAGAGCCCATCGTGCTGGTGCTTCAGACAAGGAACGTTTTCAACCATGGATCAACTACAGGCACAAAAAGATGAAGTCATTGTGTGGAATGTTACTGAAAGAATCCCTTCAGGGAAACGTGCAGAAGATCATGGCCGCCATTAATTCTCATTCGTGGCCATAGATGGATCAGCGCAGAATCGAAAATGCCTGAACAAAAATCACCAATCCGATGAACCAAACCAGGCGCGTTCAGTCAGCGAGGCCTACCAGGCATGTTGGAAGCTTCGAACTCTTCTGCACCATAGTTATCAACTTCATTGACATTGAGATCACTGGAGTAGTCATCTGTGCGAACGACAAAAATATCCCCGTGCACATCCTGCTCGACTGCAGCCCCGTGATGCCGGGTCAATTCAAGTGTTGCCAAAAACCAGCCGATCAGGGAAGACTTGTGAATGCCTCCATCGACAAAATCCATCAAAGGCAATCGGTCAGAGTCATGTAGCCGGTGGTGAATCTGCTGCATGTACACATGAATCGGGGTGTCATCATAAATCACCTCTGCCTGAGGTGGCCCCCCAGCCTCGCGCATGATCCTCCCAAACGCGCTGACCAAATCCCAGATTTCCAGATCGACCAGCGGCTGGTCACCGGGGTCAACCCGCCGCGTAGGCAGATCGTCGGACATGCGTTCATGGCGTTGCTGCCACTTGGACCCCATCTCGTCAAGAATCGCCGCAGCGTCGCGGATTTCCTTGTACTGCAACAACCGCTCCACCAACTCGGTCTGGGGATCCGCAATTTCTTCCTCCTCGTTTTCTTCGACAATCTTTGGCAAGACGGCCTGACTCTTGAGCTCAACGAGGGTGCTGGCCAAGTCAATAAATTCGCCAACATCACCCAGATCCAGTTCCTTCAGTATTTCGATGTACTCCAGATATTGATTAACAAGAGAAGCGAGGGACATTTCGGTAATGCTGACCTCGTGACGACGCACCAGATAAAGCAGCAAATCGAGCGGTCCTCGGTAAGCCGGTAGTTCAATTCGAAATGCCATGCAAGATTTTCTGTAAGGGACAAGCTGTACGGTTCAAGCTTTACGGGGCAAGGAGAGCGGCAGACAGGAGGGACGTAGCTCCACGCCCACAACCTTCGCTCCGGGGTGCTGAACCGGGGTATTGGTGCTGAACTGGGGTATTAAAGTCAGGGTTATAAATCTTCAATCGTTGGAACTTCACACTCGTTTTGGAATCCTTCGCGAACATTGACAATGATTTCTGTGTCGGTGTCCATCATACCCGAACGATGAGCATCGCTCTTTTGTGCCATCTGTGTCCAGTTCAGACCACACAATCGGCACAAAGGTGATCGTTGATTTGGGTGAACCAGGCAGGGCTGGGTGACATCAGGCATGTCTGAACAGTCCGAATCCGTGCCGTTGCCGCCGATTTGTTACGAACTCCGGCTTCCCACGCGAGGCGTCAGTATCCGGTTTTTGCGGCAAAGCATCCCGCGGTCGCAAATCGCTACCCTTGCTGGATTTAAGCACCAAAATTATGATGCTTCCTCGCGGTTGGCCTGCCAACCCGATATTCCAACCAACCCATTACAAAATCTCGGCTTTTTCGATGCCCAACACCGTCCAGCGACACGTTCTCTCAGCACTCGTGCAGAACGTGCCCGGGGTACTTGCCCACATTTCTGGCATGCTCGCCTCGCGTGGCTACAACATCGACTCTTTGGCAGTCGGTGAAACTGAAGACGCTCACTTGTCACGCATGACGTTCGTCGTTGTCGGAGACGACTCGGTTCTTGAACAAGTTGGCAAGCAGTTGGAAAAGATCGTTACCGTTGTACAGGTTGTCGACGTTAGCAGTCAGGATTACGTGGAACGTGATCTACTTCTGATGAAGGTCAAGGCTCCTGCTGGTAACCCCCGAAGCGAGATCAGGGAACTGGTGGACATTTTCCGCGGCAAAATCGTGGATGTCGGGCCCGAAGAAATCATGGTTGAGATCAGCGGCCGCGAGAACAAGGTGCAAGCCTTTATCGAACGGATGCGACCCTACGGAATCAGTGAACTGGTTCGCACGGGCCGCATTGCGATGGTCCGGAGCGTAAGTGACCAACAAGCGTCGATCCAGCCTGACAACAGAGCCGCTTCCTGACCAGTCAAAATGGCCTAAGCGTGCTCCACCCAGAAGGGAACCGAGTGAACGACGTGGCTCGTGATACTGAAATTGCCAAAACGTTGATTCACGGTCAGGAGTGATCATCGTTCCAACGAAACCGAATTGCCAGCCTGCTTGCTTTGATGCGAGACAGGTTGCGTCCCAAAAACAAGCCCCTCCTTTTTGAAAGTACAAACCAAAATGGCTGCTACGATCTATTACGAAAATGATGCTGACCTGTCCCACTTGAAGGGTAAAACCGTCGCCATTCTTGGCTATGGTTCCCAAGGCCACGCTCAAGCACAAAACCTGCGTGACAGCGGTTGCAATGTGGTGATTGGTCAACGGGCTGGATCAGCCAACTATGACTTGGCCGTATCGCACGGATTCGAACCGATGTCACTGGCTGATGCCACAAAAGCTGCTGACGTCATCAACATTCTTCTTCCAGATGAAGTGCAAGGCGACATCTTCCGAAGCGAAATCAGAGATAATCTGTCGCCCGGGAATGTTCTGATGTGTTCACACGGCTTCAACGTTCATTTTGGTCAGATCGAAGCACCAGCTGGCATCGACACTTTGTTGGTCGCTCCAAAAGGGCCAGGCCACCTTGTACGAAGCGAGTACGAAAAGGGCGGTGGAGTCCCCTGCTTGATCGCGTTGGGTGACGGTGCGGCGGAATCGACCAAGCAAATTGGTCTTGCTTACGCCAAGGGCATCGGCGGAACTCGTGGTGGAGTGATCGAGACAAGCTTTGCTGAGGAAACAGAGACCGATCTTTTCGGTGAGCAGGTTGTGCTATGCGGCGGCGTCAGCGAACTGGTCAAGGCTGGCTTCGAAACGCTGGTCGAAGCTGGTTACCAGCCAGAAATGGCGTACTTTGAATGCATGCACGAGTTGAAGCTGATCGTCGACCTGCTGTATGAAGGCGGGCTGAGTTACATGCGGTACAGCATCAGCAACACTGCCGAATACGGTGACTACGTCAGTGGCCCACGGATCATCACCGATGAGACGAAAGCTGAGATGAAGCGCATCCTCAACGAAATTCAATGCGGTGAGTTTGCCCGCAAATGGATTTCCGAAAATCGCGCTGGAGCACCGTTTTTCAAGGCGACACGACGCCGGGAACGCCAACATGGTGTCGAGCAAATTGGCTTGGGACTGCGTCGCATGATGAATTGGATTGACGAAAAAGAAGTCTGATCCACTGTGACTTTACGTTCATTTCCCTCTGCCAAAGAGCAGATGAAACGTCCACCTGATGTAACGTCCAGTGGAGAACCCTGTGGCGTTGCATCAGCATCCGATTGACGCCCCATATCCTGGGGTCAATCAACAATCTGATGGTTGATCAACACAATTCCAACTATCCACTTTGACACCAGAAGAGCAGGTACAGAAGTCCCAATGCCACGGCCAGGGACAATGCCCGCGTCCGATAGAAAATCGACAAACTGAACCAAGAGTCGGAATTATCTAATCGAGGCCCAGGGTAGAACGACGGAAGACGCATCAAGTTGCTCGGAACCCAACACGTGGCGACGGTTCGCTAAGACAACTGCTGGTGGACCTGTTCTTGGGAAGGCTTCAACACAGGATCTATCGACGCCTTAAGATTTACAACGATCCAGCGTTGCCCCCAGCGATCCAAGTGTCTGACCAAAACCCCAAGTCTGACCAGTCCCCCCGATCCACACATCTCAACTTCTTTGTAGTGCAAAGTTGAAACGAGAGGCAGCGCTAACTTCGCCCGTTCCGCCCTGGCAAGACGCTGATTGAAGCACGGAATGACTTGGCCTTTGAAACAAGTCCAAGCCTCGATCGCGACATTTCGGGACAGCACGGAACCTGCCAAGCGGAAAGCTGCCTTTTCAGACTTGAGGCATGGGACCCGATGGGCGGGAATTCCAGTGAAAACAGCTCACTATTGGCTCGGGTGGTTTGTATCCCGCCGCAATGACCGCTAAACTGCAATTTCGGTCGTGCGCGAGCGGGATGTCGTTCCTGCCGGACCCCACCTAACTTCCTGCCCAAAGAAAGAAACATGGCAATCCAGCCCCAACGGCGCCGCAGCTTTATTCGCGTCGATTTCATTGTATTCATCGGTCTTCTACTACTGTCACCGCAGGCAATGGCCCAAGCTCCCGCAGCCGCCCAAGCCCCGGA
>JAPOKD010000572.1 GCA_029977825.1 Planctomycetota bacterium
AGACACAGCAACTAGGGAAGATCGGTATTGCAGCCACTTGTGGTTTTGTGAACAATTTCAGCTCAACCTTGGACGATGAACGCGGGGATACCCCCGCCTTACATTGCAACTAGCTTCGCCGCGTCAATTCTGATGCACCAACCGGAAGGATTCCCCATGAGTCACCTGCGTGTACTTGCCCTGTCTGCACTCGCATTCACTGTTCTATTTTCAAGTAAAACGAACGCTCAGTCCAGCATCGCGGACAACGAACTGAAACGGATGCAGGGACATTGGCGGATCACAGAGATGGTTGAAAACGGATCCGTGGTCACTGAAAATCAAATGCGTACATCCTTGCCCGGCGGTGGCCTGGTCGAGATCATTGATTACACCCTGCTGTTCAAGTCACCCGTCACAGGAGTGAAGAGCACAAAGTCGTTTCGTCTCGATCCCTCGGTTTATCCCAAGCAAATCGCCATTCTCGAGAGAGACACGGTAACTGGGCTGGGAATCTACCAGTTTGACAAGGGGAAGTTGGTCATTTGTGTTGCCAACCCCAAAGCAGAAATTCCTACAGACTTCACCGCGCACAGTAATAGCGGACGCTCACTCATGGTGATGGAATCTTTTTCTATCGATGAGGGCAACCCGGACAAGCTGTTTCTTCCACCACCACCTCGCACAGCATCACCGCAACCTCCCGCGAAAAAGACCAATGTAGAAGTTGTTGAAGTGAAGTCTCCAGCAGCAAATGGAGCGCCGACGATCATTGTCAATCAGGCCCCAGCGCCCACTCCTGCTCCTGCTGTCGCAGCCAACGTCGCCGGGCGAATTTTAACTGATGCGGAAGTTCGCGCGATGCTGGTGGGCAACTGGCGAATGAATGATGGCCAAGGCTTGCTTGACATCACCTTAGCTTCCAACGGCACGTTCAGCTCGTTTCGCCACAACGAAGCCATCACAACTTTTCACACCGTTTTTGTTGCAACTCCCATTTCTTCCGGATCATGGCGAGTGCAAAATGGTCAGCTTTTCATGCACGTGAACTCTTCCTACCGGCCTGATCGCGTCAACACTACCGCCGTTTTCGCCGTTCGATCGATCTCAGCCACCGACGCCTTGCTAGTTGACACACTGGGTCGGGTCGCCAAGGTCATCAAACTGCCGTAACGCCAGCCAGGCAACGGCGGGGGGCGTCTTGCGGCGCCCCATCGCCTCCCTGAGTTTTATGCCCGTGTATCAGACGCGATTCAGGTTCCAGATCATAAAATTCAACAACGAGGCAAAACTGACCCATAGCAGGTAAGGCACCATCAACCCGCCTGCGAAAACCGAACGACGGAAAAACAATACGGTGGTCGCGACAATCGTGAGCCACAACACGACTATTTCGATCAGTGCTGCTCCGGGATTCTGCAGCCCAAAAAAAAGTAGCGACCACACGCTGTTCAGCACCAACTGCACAATAAAAATGGTGATCGCCGGCTTCACCTTTTTCCACTCACCGACTCGCCAGATCCACCAGACGGCAACGCCCATCAGACAATAAAGCGTGGTCCAAACAGGCCCAAAGATCCAATTGGGCGGATTCCACGTGGGTTTATCCAAGGTGTCGTACCAGGAGTCCAACCCTTGAGTAGTTGCCAAAGCACCAACCCCACCTGCTGCAAAACAGATCATCAGTGAGAGAAGCAGCCCCACTACCTGACTGGATCGCGATCGTCGTGTTTCAATTTCAGCCATCGAATCCCTGTGTGTTTGGGAAAGGGTTGATCACTCACAGCATACGGTGTTGCCAACCACGAGCACAGTTCATGGCTCGGGGAAGTAACGAGACATTGGCAACATCGCCGGAGTCAGAAAATTTACAACCTTCGCCAAGCAGGTGAAGACACAAGTGCCAGACAGGGTTTGCAAACTATCAGATTTCGAACCTTCTCATCATAGGTTCAAGTTCCGATTTCAGTAGCGACTTCGCCGACTGGCCAATTAGTAGCGCGGTCACGCAATCATTCGAAGAAAACTGTTTGACCAGAGCGCTGGAGCCTATAAGGATCCGAGATACGCCAGCAAGTCTGCCACTTCCTGATCAGAAAGTCCGAGCAGCAAACCCTCCGGCATTAGTGACACTTCGGACAATCGCATTTCCTGGATTTCATCAACGTTGACACGTTTGGTGTGCCCATCTGAAGCCATCAAGGTAACTCCATCCACGCTTTCATAAACAACCAAACCCACGACAACCTCCCCATCCACAGTCAAAACCTGCTTGGCTCGATACCGATCAGGAATCGCGTGACTGGGATCCACCGTTGCCCGAAAAAGATCTTGAGCACTGAACCGCTTCGAAACACCACTCAAGGATGGGCCAAGCGCTTTACCACCGTTATGACACAAGGCGCATTGCCTTTGCGAATAGGTTTTCTGACCTGCTGCGACTTTGCCGTTGAGACCCATGATCGCTTCTGCCCGCTTCAGCCATTCTTGAATCGATGCTGAATCGGACTTGTGTTCAGGAACATCCGCCCCCAGCCTGTTCAATGCTGCCACAGCAGCGTCTCGAACCACCTTATCCACCGAGAGTGCTGCCTGCTGCAAATCCGCTACATCTCTGGGCACTGGATGACTTGCCAACGCCAGCCATGCTGCTGAGCGTGTCGCGTCATCCTTAAGCCATTGATAGACAAAGTTTCGGGGTACGGCGTCGGG
Organism: Planctomycetota bacterium; assembly: GCA_029977825.1. Lineage (GTDB taxonomy): Bacteria > Planctomycetota > Planctomycetia > Pirellulales > Pirellulaceae > Rubripirellula. The sequence goes on from JAPOKD010000572.1 coordinate 2,692, forward strand.
CCCCAAGGCAATGAATCTTGCAATCGACGGATCAATCGTCTTCCCACGGCTCTGCATAAGACATTTGTGCCGTGCCCGCTCCAGATTCTCCGGGTCCATTTTTTCGGTCCAAACCAGATGTGCGGCATCACCAAACGCCGGATTGGAAACAATCCGGCTGGGTAATAACGAATCACGATGCTGCATTGCCAGGAACAACTCACCCATTCTGGGTGTCCAGTTCCGGTCAATGTTGAGCTCTGACTCTTTGACCAGAACAGGAATCGAGACCATGGCTTCCGCAATTCGCTCGGTCATATCATCGCTGCGACGGACAGGAATCCTCGCCAGAGCAATCAACCGAAACAGCTTATCCACGGGTGAGCGGACCCGATCCATGTCATCTGCGATGGCCTTGAACACCGTGGACGATTCAGGCTCAAGCACTGCCAGTCCCCGAATCAATTCCCGATACAAAACCTCATCACTTTGCTGCGTTTCCTTTGTGCCTTCTGGATCATCAACCAACTCCTTGCCTGATTTTAGCGTCAATCTTTGCACTCGGCTCAGCAAGGCAGCCACTGCCGCATCACGTATCTCCGGTTCTATTTTGGGGCGAATTCGCCCACGACAGGAATCAAAGACAGCTGCTGCCTGCTGCTTGCCTCGTGCATCTTTCGGATCGCCCGGCCCTAATCCGCCCAAGCTCTCAATCAGCAAGGTGACTGCATCCAACACCTGCCTCTGGCTTGCATCCTCCGAAGCCAGCACTGACACGGCTTCGCTGGTAGCGGTCTGATCGATCAAAGGATCAGTGTTCCTGCGCAAACGCTGCAAAGCCTCGGTAATTGTGCTGGATTCAACGGCAATCGGTTTATCCCAATGGAACTTGGAAATCTTCGTTGAAGCGAGAGGCTTCAACGCATCTATCCGGTAGACTCCCCCGCGGCTTCGGCGTCCGCCAACGCTCACCAGAAGTGCACCATCCGACGCAGCAGCAATATCAGTGACAGCAAAGCCCTCATTTCCTGCGGGTGATGCAACCAACTCGGTTCTTCCATGGTCTGAAACGAACACCACTCGACCGAATGTCCAGTCGAGCACATAGACACCATGCTCAAAGCGTGCCGGTAACCTTTCCCCCGGGCTTCGCAGAACCCCGGTGGGTGACCCACGCCCCAATTCCGCAAGAACAGCTGGCATCATCGGGTCTGCGTTGGAACGCTTCCAACTTCTTGAAACCCAGCCGGCATCCTGTCCTTGCCGCACCCGAAAAACACGTGTGGGCCGATACCACGGCAAACTGATATCGCGTTCCCCGTCACTGTCAAACGTATCAATTGTATGGTCGGGACCAAAATCAAAATCGTAAGCGTTGCGAAATCCCTGTGCCCAAACTTCCCGTTCAGACCAATCAGGTGAAATACGCCAAAGGACGCCTGCACGGGGATCAGCAATCCGTGGAGTCTTAACGTTCTGCAAACCGAAACTCCCTTTCGTTCCATTGCCTGCAATCAGGTACCAAAATCCATCAGGTCCTTTCCGCAGTGCATGCGCGTCGTGCTCACCCCCCGTTTTGATTTCCAGCACGCGTACCGGCTTTACCCCGCTCGCAGATGCCTTGGCAAATTGGTCGATCTTCCACACCCCATTGTCACCAACGTAGTACAAAGTATC
>JAPOKD010000991.1 GCA_029977825.1 Planctomycetota bacterium
AAAGGGAAAACCCAGTGGGTCCATCTTTTGATGGCAGCGCCAGCAGTATGCCTCACCGGTTCGCTTTTCCATTCGCTGACGCAAGGTCTTGTGATGATCTGGCGGAATCACGGCGTCCACGGTGATTGGAACATCTGGAATCGTACCAGCCAGCAATTTCTCGCGAATCCATTTTCCACGGTGGATCGGATCCGTTTCCAGGTTCTGTGAGTGGGCGATTAGCCAGGCGGGATGGGTGAGCAGTCCCTTGCGATTGGCAATGGGAGCCGGTTGGTGGACAGGGTAGTCCCAGGTTTTCCAATTGAGGTTCCAATAGGACGTGACCTGTTCACCTCGCATCTGCTGTCCCGTTCTGCCCAGTACGTTGCCCCCGTGCCAGAAGCCCATCGCCATTTTCATATAAGGCATTCCGTTAGCTTGGCCGTTGTTGAAATGTAATTGCAGAGCAGGCATCAACCGTTTCAGGGTCGTCAGCAATGCTTTATTGTCACCGCCGCGAGTCTTGCGGAATTCCCAGATTGTCATCAGGAAATCCTTGTGCGGGGTGATGTCTTCGGGCGTCCAGTTTTCCCAATCGAGCGTTCTGAAGTGTTCGTACACCTGTTTCAGTTGGGTGGCACCCTCCTGCATGGCGGAGTTGTCACCCGAGTGGTAGATGAAGAATTTGTCGGTGGTCAGCAATTCTTCGAAAACATTCTGATCTTTTTCAAGGATGTGTTCGACGAGCATGTCGGCTTCGTCGATCAGCCGACTGACAGCTTGTTCGTGACGTCCCGCACCGAACCGCGAATCGTCTTTGAATACTTCCTGAGCCTTTGGGTAACCAAAAAACTCTCGAATGAACCGGAGTTTTCGGATCGGCTGGTTGGTGGTGCTGGCGTTGAGGTTTGCTGCCTGGACATTTTCGTCAATGATGGACCAGTTGTCACGACGTGCCAGCATCCGTCGCACTTCGCGTTCGTAATCTTCGCGGGAGTTCAGGCGGTTTTCCTGCACCGCAGCGCTGAGTTGCGTGTCGGGGCTGGAATCTGTCAGTGCATAGGATATGGCATAGCTTGCGTCACGCGCTGGCATCAAGCGTCGTCCATGCTCGTCTGCTTTGCCTTGGCCGAATTCGTTGCGATAGGCAAATTCCGTGCTCAGTAACATCGATTCGATCAGTTTTCCGATCGCCTTCTGCCGATCCAGTTTGGCCGCGTGCAGTTTGAACTGTTGCCTGTTCTCTGAAACCTCTTCGTCCGTTGGTCGGCGTTCGTGGATATGCGCATACAGTTCTTGAATCAGTTCGGTTATCAGGGTGTCGTCTTCCCCCGCAGCGGAGCTGTGGGAAGCTGCGAAGGTTGCACTCCAGTCATCAAGGCATTTTTCGATGATCTGTTGATGAGTGTCGCCCTGCTTACGGTGTTTTTTGATGGTTTCAGTTACGATTGCCATATCAGCGTCAGCAAGTGGCGAGTACTTTGGGGGGCTGTATCCACGTTGTTGAATGTGGCCATAAAGTCGATTCATGTCCCATGTGTCGTAAAACAGCTTCATGGTCACGATGCGGTTTTGAATTCGATAGTCATTGACACCTTGTCGGAACCAGTCGCTTTCACAGCATGAAATGATGTTATCGAATTCAGCCCGATTGGTATCGCTGTAGGGGAACCAGACTGGATTGCCGTTGCGATCCAACTCACTTGCGGTGGAAATTTCTTCCACCGAGTAGGGTGTTTCTTTGTAGGTTGCGATGCCTTCCAGGATAGCCTGAATGTCTTCTCTGTTAAAACGGTCAAGAAATTCGAGGTTGTCGTGCCGTTTTTGAATCCCATTTTGTGTGTGTTTGGGTGGGCCTGGGTATGGTATGTCCTTGCGTACAAGCCTCGGTAACAGGTGTTCGTGCTGGTCTCCGTAGATTTGATTCAGTAGTTGTTCCATGTGGGGGAAGGTAGTCAGGAACGATTCACGGGACCGTAATGTGTCCCGGAATTCCAATTCGCTTTTCATCAGGTTGTGCATGGCCG